>DASQDA010001127.1:0-4203 GCA_035634435.1 Polyangiaceae bacterium | reverse complement strand
AAAAGTCGCGCTCCGCTCGCGGCCCCACGACTGCAGGTGACGCTAGGGCGGGCTCCAGCACGCACCCACGCGGGAGCATCGCCGAGGCTACGTCGCGCTGAGCGCATCAGCCGGCTCAGCAGTCGCGCAGCCACAGCCGTCGGGGAAGCCACGGTCGTTTGTTCGGCGTGACAGAGGCGCAGCCAGATTCATCTGCTCTCGCCTCTTCACCGATGCAGACGCACGTCAGCAACTGACTTCGATGCCGAGCGTGTCGTGAAAATTGCCTGCGTGTGCGGGACTTACCGGCGCCGAAACGGTGTGTCGCGGCTCCCCGGGGGTGCTCTTGGGCCGCGGACTGATTGACGCGGCCGCCGCCCAGGGTAAAGGGCGATTGCGGGCGCGTTCGACGCTCGGCTGGCGTGAAGGGACATACGCATGGTCTGGTTGACGGGTAAAGGGCGCGGAGCGGGGGTTGTGCTGGCCTTCGCGGCCACGGTTTTGTTCGCCAGCTGCGCCGTGGAGGACACGGAGTACGTTGCCGGCAAAGCGGGAGCCGGCGGCCAGCGGGCAATGGGCGGCAATTCGCCCACCGGCGGCGGCGCTTCGAGCGTGGTCGGTGGCGGAACGCAAGCGGGGGGGCGCGGCAACGCCGGGGAGCCAGGCAGCGCCGCCAGCAGCGGCGGCCCGCCGACGCCAGATACCTCGTGCGATGCGGAGTGTCCCGGGCCAAGCCAGGGTAGCGGAACCGGCGTCTGCGAAGAGGGCAAGTGCGTCTTGCGCTGCGCAGAGGGCTTCACGCCCTGTGATGGCGCCTGCGTCAACCTTCAAGGTGACGGCGCCAACTGCGGCGAATGCGGCGTCGCTTGCGACGGTGGTCTCGTCTGTCAGGGCGGCAGCTGCAAGAGCGAGTGCGGTGCAGGCCTGACCGAATGCCAGGCCTCGTGTGCGAACCTGGCGAGCGCGGTGGATCATTGCGGCGAATGCGACGTGAAGTGCCCGAGCCCCGCCTTCGGAGGCACGGCGGTGTGCGTGGGCGGTAGCTGCGACATCACTTGCGATGCGGGCCTGAGCGCGTGCGCGGGCAGCTGCGTCGATCTGAAGAAGGACCTCAAGAGCTGCGGCGGCTGCGGCCAGCAATGTGTCGGCACCTGCACTGACGGCGTCTGCTGTCCTCCAGGGCAGACCAACTGCGGTGGCACGTGCATCGACCTGCAAACCTCCGGCAGCAACTGTGGCGCTTGCGGCACTGCCTGCGCCAGTGGCAAGGCATGCCTCAACGGCGTGTGCACGACGAACTGCGGCACGCAGACGCTGTGCGGCACATCGTGCGTCGACACGAGCACGAACATCGCCAACTGCGGCGACTGCGGCGATGGTTGCGCGGCGCCACCGCAAAATGGCAGCGCCAGCTGTGTCGCGGGCCAATGCGGGATCGCCTGCTCGGCGCCGGACTACAAGGAGTGCGTCCCGGGCACCTGCACCAACGTGACGAGCGACAGCGCTCATTGCGGCGGCTGCGGTAAAGCCTGTGGTGGCGTGTGCTCCAAGGGCGTGTGCTGCCCTACCGGCCGTGTGAACTGCAATGGCACCTGCGTCGACCTGCAAACCGACGAGAAAAATTGCCTGAGCTGCGGACGAGCGTGCGCGGCAGGTGAGGTCTGCGAAGGCGGGGCCTGCGTCAAGGACTGCGGCACGCAAGATCGCTGCGGCACTACCTGCGTCACGCTGACCTCCGATCCCTATAACTGCGGCACCTGTGGCAATAGGTGCACGCCGCCGGCCGCATCCACGGGCAGCGCCGTGTGCTCGGCTTCCGAGTGCGACATCAGCTGCTCGGTGCGCCGCTGCGGCAATAACTGCTGCAGCGCGCCCGCTGCGGGGTCCAACACCACAGCTGCCTGCAGCGGCACGCAATGCGTCGTCGAATGCCTGCCTGGCTTCCATGCTTGCGGCGGCGCAGCGTCGCCCTGCTACCGCGCCGATGACGTTCAGCGCTGCGGGGCGAGCTGCATCGACTGTCGACAGCCGAACGCGGTTGCCACCTGTGCGGGTACCGCGTGCAGCAACACCTGCGCGATCTCGACGCTCAGCTGCCCGCTGAAGGACGGAAAGCCGTCGTGCGGCAGCTGGGACTTCGATAGCGCGACGACCGAGGGCTGGCGGCTAAACCCCGACTCGACTGGCCACAGCGGGACGCTCCGGACCAGCACGGCGCGGAAGTACACGGGAAGCACATCGGTGGCCATCGGAGTGCGCGCGGATACCGCGAGCCAAGAGGTAAAGCTCACCGTTCCGCTGTGCCTGGGTGGCCAGGCGACCAACCTCGCCCCGCGGCCCGTGAGCTTCATGTACTACTTCGAGCGCGCCGCCGGGAGTGCACCACTGCTGGGCGACGCTTATGTCGAGTTCTGGAATGGGGCCGAGTACGCCTTCGCTGGCTGTGACTTCCCCATCGAGGAAAACGTGTGGGCGCAGGGTAGTTGTACAGGCATCACGGCGAGCGAAATGGGCCTCACCTTTCGTGCATTCAACCCCTGGACAGGCACGCTCTACATCGACCGCATACGCTTCGAATAGGGGCGGGACGATCGGGCTCGCGCGCGCTGGTTCACGAGCGAGCGCGCTGCCGTAGCTGCCAGAGCGCCCCGCTTGCACGGACCACGGCCCGGCTCTAAGCTGATTTTTCAGCCGTTTTCCGCGTCAGTACGAGCATGGGAATCGAAATCGATCGAGAGGACTTCGAGCCAGCGGACTTCGAACGGTTTGCGGCCCGCTTGCGGCAAAATGTGACCGCGCTCGAGGAGCTGCTGGCGCGGCCGGGCTTCGGCGTTGGAGCGAAATCGATTGGCGCCGAGGTGGAGCTGAATCTGGTGGATGCGCGCGGGCTGCCACACCCCGTCAACCGCGCGGTGATGGCCGCCTCACTCGACCCGCGCGTCACGCTCGAGATCGACCGTTTCAACCTGGAGCTCAATTCGAGCCCGCTCCCGCTATCCGGCGCCCCTTTCACGGCCCTCACCCGCGAGCTCGACGAGGCGCTGGTTGCCCTGCGTCGCGCCGCGAGCCAGCACGGCGCGCGTCTGGTGACGATCGGCATCTTGCCGACCCTGGAGCAGGAAGACTTCGGCACCTCCGCGATGAGCGACTTCATCCGCTACCGTGCGTTGTCGAAGAGCCTGCGCGGACTGCGAGGCGAAGCGTTCAACGTGCAGATCGAGGGCAAGGAGCAGCTCGACGTAAACCTCGACGACGTCACCTTCGAAGGCGCGGCCACTTCGTTTCAGGTGCATCTCCGTGTCGACCCCCAGGAGTTCGCCCAGGCCTTCAATGCCGCGCAGATCGCCACCGCGCCGGTCCTGGCCATCTGTTCCAACTCGCCCTTCTTCCTGGGTCGCAGGCTGTGGGCCGAGACCCGGGTGGCACTCTTCCGACAGGCCGTCGATGACCGCGCCGACCTCGGGCCCGATGATTGGCGCCCAGCGCGCGTCTCCTTTGGGCACGGCTGGGTTCGCCGCAGCGCCTGTGAGCTCTTCGCCGAAAGCGTCGCGCTTTACCCGCCGCTGCTACCCATCTTGACGAACGAGGACGCGCTCGGCTGCGTGCGCGCGGGCGGCGTTCCAAAGCTCGCAGAGTTGCGGCTGCATCAAGGCACCGTATGGCCGTGGAACCGCGCCGTGTACGATGACGCCGGTGGTGGGCACGTGCGCATCGAGCTCAGATCCTTGCCGGCAGGGCCAACGGTCGTCGACATGGCGGCAAACGCTGCGTTCCTCGTCGGGCTGACGCTCGGCTTGATGCCTGACATCGACCGCCTGCTGCCAGCTCTCACATTCAAGCATGCGCGGCGCAATTTCTATCAAGCCGCGTGCCATGGTCTGGAGGCGGAGCTCCTGTGGCCAAGGACGGGTGGCTATGCGGCAACGCCGCGTCCCGCCCGAGAGCTGGTGGCAGACTTACTGCCGCTGGCGGAAGCGGGCCTGCTGAGCGCTGGCGTGAACGCGAACGAGGCCAAGAGCTGGCTCGGCATCATCGAGCAGCGGCTGCAGTGCAATCAAACCGGCGCCTCCTGGCAAGATGCAGTGGTTGCTCGGCTGAGCAAGACCCTCGATCGTCCCACCGCGCTGCGGACCATGCTTCAGCGCTACATCCAGAACGCGGAGGGTGGAGAGCCGGTTTGTCGTTGGCAGCTCTGAAGACTGGTGAGCTCTTCGAGCTCGATAT
>DASQDA010001126.1:0-7567 GCA_035634435.1 Polyangiaceae bacterium | reverse complement strand
TCGCCTAGTGTGCCTTCGACTGCCACTCCTGTGGAACTCGGCGTGGTCCGCTTTCGCGTTCGTATCGGCCGAGGTCTCGGGCTCTCCTCTGGCTTCCGATCGGCGGGTGGCCCTTGCGACTGATGTTCCGGGCCTCCCAAGCAGGGTGCGCGGTGCCTTCGCCAGTCTGGAACAAGGTTTGGGAGCTGGAGCCGAGCTCGCGAGTGGCTCGCTGAGCTTCTTCGCTACCCATGCTGTGGCCCCGCGCGCACACCTGCTCGCAAGGGTTCCGCACGCTCTCGGTCGTCAATCGAGGAGCGATTCCGGTTCGCGCGGAGCTTCTGGAGCCATCGAACGCTTCGAGGTCGACCAGCAAGTAGCGCCCTTGGTCGGCTTCTTTCGTCGGCGTCGCGCTCACCGTCTTTGAATGATGCGTTCGACGCCACGGCACGCCACGCCACTTGGCCCGCCTGCACACTTGGCCCTGCCCGGGCCGGCGCGGCTGCTAGGCCCGTCCGCGCGAGCCCGAGTTGCCCAAAGGCGTCGTGCTCGACCAGCGACGCGCTTCGCGATCCCCGAAGGAGGGCGCTCGTCCCCTCGCGGGCCGCAACCAGAACCAAACAGCGTCGTGGACATGGCCTCACGACGTGCGGCGGGCGCGCTCGAGATCCGAAAGGCGCGTGACCACGCCGCGGGCGACGATGGCGAGGACGCGGCGAACGAGCTCGCGGGGCTTGCCTGGGTCGCCGCCGAATTCGAGGCGGCTGCGGGCGCTGCGTCCGCGCGGTAACTCGCCGCGAGCGCTGCAGTGCACGTGCAGCACGCCGCCTTGGGTCTTGAGGGAGAGCTCCTCCACATCGAAGCGGAAGCTGATGGTGCTACCTCTTCCGGCGCCCCAGTCGGCGCGGCGCGACTCCTGCAGCAAGGTCGAGCGCAGGTGCTCCAGATAGTAGTCGGCGCCGGGCAGGGAAGGCGGCAGCGTGAGCCGAACGATGCGAATGCGAGGTCGCCCCGGCGGCTTTCCGATGGTGGGTGCCTGCTGCGCTCCGGCGGCGGCGGGCAGCAGGAGTAGTGCCACGAGCCAGGCACCAGCGCGTAAATGGCGGCGTCTGCCGTGTAGGCGTGCTTCCGCAGCTGGGCTCGGCACGGGCGCGGACATCGGCAGGCAGGGTGTTAGGCCGTGTCCAGGCGGTTGGCCAATAAAGTGGCTCGACGGGGCCACGAAGGCGAGCCGCCCGACTGCCTCAGGGCGTGCTTTACTTGGGGATTGTCGCAAGTTGACCGAGCGAGCGCACCCCTGACCGCTTCGACGGGCCCTCTCGATCGCGAACCCACGGGCGAGGTGCCCGACGTGGACGTGATCGTCATCGGGGGCGGCGTCAACGGCACGGGTGTGGCGCGGGACTGTGCCTTGCGGGGCCTGTCCGTTGCGCTGTTCGAACGCAACGACATTGCCTTTGGTGCCAGCGGCAACTCCAGCGGCATGATCCACGGCGGCCCGCGTTATCTCACCGCTGATCCCGACGTGACCTACAACTCGTGCCTGGACTCGGGGCACATCCAGAGCATCGCGCCGCACCTCCTATTTCGGATTCCTTTTCTGATGCCGGTTTTCGGCCAGGGCACGCTCGCCTCGCGGATGGTGCTGACTGCCTACGACGCGTTCTTTTCGCTCTACGACAAGTACCAGCCGCTGAAGCGTGGCAAACCGCACGTGCGCCTTTCCGGGAGCGATATCGCCGCTCTAGAGCCAGGACTCGTGAGCGGCGCCATTGGCGGCGTCTCCTTCGATGAATGGGGTATCGACGGGGTTCGATTGTGCATCGGCAATGTCACCGATGCGCGCGAGCGCGGCGCGGAGGTGCGGGTGCACACCACCGTAACCGAGATTTTGCGGCGCTCCGACGGGCGCGCCTACGGCGTCCGCTATCGGGACCGCATCAGCGGACAGAGCGGCGTCCGGACGGCGCGTCTGCTCGTCAACGCCACGGGGGCGTGGGCTCCGCTGACCGCGAGCCTGAGCGGCCTGCCGGCGCAGGCTGCGCGCATCCGGCCTGGCAAGGGCATCCACGTTTTCCTCGATCGTCGGCTGACCAACTACGCCATCGCGACGCGCGCCATCGACGGGCGGCAGGTCTTCCTGATGCCGTGGCAGAACATGAGCGTGCTCGGCACGACCGACGATGACTACTACGGCGACCTGGACGAAATCTTGGCGACGGAAGACGAGGTTCGTTACCTGATGCAGGCGGTGGAGAGTGTGTTCCCGGCAATTCGCTCGGCGCGTGCCATTGGCACCTGGGGAGGCGTGCGCCCGACGCTCTGGGGTTGGGGAACGAACGAAGACGAGCTCTCCCGCGAGCACGAGATCGTCGACCACGGAGCGCAAGGCGCCGACGGTCTCTACTCGATGATCGGCGGCAAGCTCGCTTCGTACCGCATGTTTGCCGAGCAGATGACCGACGTGGTCGCTCGACGGCTGGGCAACCACAACGCGTGCCGCACGCACACGGCGCCGCTACCCGGCGGGGAAGCTAGCGTGGATCCGATGCGCCTGGTCGTGGACGGGGGCATGGAAGCGGTAACGGCCACGCGCCTCGAGTATCGTCACGGTGCTCGGAGTCTGCGGGTGCTCGAACGCATGCAGCGGAATCCGTCCGAGGCTGCGGTGGTGTGCCCGTGTGAGCCGGTCACGGAAGCGGAGGTGCGCTACGTCATCGATCAGGAGCTGGCCGTAAGCGTCGACGACGTGGCGCGCCGCACCCGCCTGGGCCTCGGCGCCTGCGGCGGTATGCGCTGCGCACTGCGTGCGGGGCGCATCGTCGCGGATATGACGGGCCGCTCACCCGAGGAGGGCTGTCGCTCAGCGGTCTCGTTTCTGGAGGCCGCCGCACGAAGGCGCGTCTCCGCTCTCGGCCCGACGCAAGCGCGCCAGGAGGCGCTGTCCCTTGCCAGCTTCCGCGCCGAGCTGGGCTTCGCTCCGAGCTCGTCGCCAAGGCATGGGCATGAGTGAGCGGGGGGCTTTCGAAACAAGCTCCGTGCTCGTGGTGGGTGGTGGTTTCGCGGGCGTAGCGGCTGCGTGGGCCGTGGCGCGCGCCGGGGTTCAGGTCGTGCTGGTCCAGCATCGTGCGGGCGCGAGCGCGCTTTATTCGGGAGCCGTCGACGGGCCGCCGCCGACCGCGGAGGTGCGTGAGCTCGGCCGTGCGCTCGGGCTTTCCGTTGACGCGTCGCCACGAGCGATTGCCACGCGCGAAGGGAGCGTGCGGAGCGTCCGCGGTCGGGACACCGCGCTGCTCGATTTGGAGTCGCTGGCCGGCGCGCGGATCGCGGTCGCGGATATCGGGCGCGATGATTGGGACGCCTCACTGCTGTCGCGCAGCTATGCGAGTGCCACGTGGGCGCGACGCTCCGGGACGAGCTTCGCTGCAATCGCCGTGGCTGCGTTGCGCGAGGGCTCCGAACGTCGCATTGCGCCCTACGACCTGGCGCTGCGGTTCGATGTTCCCGCGCGTGCAGAGCAGCTCACGCAAGCTCTACGCACGGCGGCTCCGACCGTCGACGCCTGGTTGCTGGGCCCTTGGCTCGGGGTGCAGAGCGATCTGGCGCTCGGGCTCAGCGCCGCATTAGGCTGCCCCGTAGGCGAAACCGCCTCGCAACCCGGGGGCAACGCCGGAGCTCGTTTCGAGCTCAAACGCGGCGAGCTCTTGCGCGCGCTGGGCGTACCCACCCTGACGGCGCGCGTGCTCGGGGTCGCTCCGGCTGGCGGCGTCTTTCAGGTGGAGCTCGAGGGCGGCGCTCGCCTGGAAACGCGCGCCGTCGTGCTGGCGCTGGGTGGCGTTGCTGCGGGTGGAATCGAGCTTCAGCAGGTCCCGGGAACGCAGGGTGCGTGGTTTCGCCTATCGCTGCAAAGCGCGGCGCGGCTCGAGCTCGATGCGGAGCTGCTCGACGCTGGGTCCTCCCTCGCGGGGGTGAGCTTTCAGCGCGTGGGGCTCGGCGCGCTCGATCGGGTCGGAATTCACGTCAACGGCGGCGGCCGAGCGGATAGCCTGCCGCTGTTTGCGTGCGGGGACGTGCTCGCGGGGCGGCCGCGAACCGTGCTTGCCGCGCTCACATCCGGCATCGACGCGGGAAGAAGCGCCGTCGCGAGTCTCTGAATTCGCCAATTGCGCGCCGCGGCAGCCTGGAGTACTCGGAAACACCGAGGATCCTTGCAACATGGTTGACCGCTCTCGCGACTCTTTCAATACCCGCTCCACGCTCGAAGCTGCTGGCAAGACCTACACGTATTTCAGCCTGCCCAAGCTCGGTTTGGCTCTCGGTAAGGACTTGGCGCGGCTGCCGTTCTGCCAGCGCATCTTGCTGGAGAACCTGCTGCGCTGCGAGGACGGCAAGGCGGTCGAGAAGAAGGACATCGAGGCGCTGGCCGCCTGGAATCCCAAAGCCGTGCCCGACACCGAGATCGCGTTTCATCCAGCGCGGGTGGTGCTGCAAGACTTCACCGGCGTGCCTGCGGTCGTCGACCTGGCCGCCATGCGCGATGCCATGCAGCAGATGGGCGGCGATCCGGCCAAGATCAATCCGCTGTTCCCTTCCGAGCTCGTGATCGATCACTCCGTACAGGTCGACGCCTTCGGCAGCAACGACGCAATCCAGATCAACACTCGCAACGAATACCAGCGCAACCACGAGCGCTACGTGCTGCTACGCTGGGGTCAGAAGGCCTTCCACAACTTCAGCGTGGTGCCGCCCTCCACCGGCATCGTCCATCAGGTGAACCTCGAGTATCTGGCCCGGGTCGTGTTCGACAAGGACGGTGTCGCTTACCCCGACACGCTGGTGGGCACCGACAGTCACACCACCATGATCAATGGCGTGGGCGTGCTGGGCTGGGGCGTGGGCGGTATCGAAGCCGAAGCTGCCATGCTGGGGCAGCCGATCAATCTCTTGGTTCCGCAGGTCGTTGGTGTGAAGCTCTACGGAAAGGTGCCCCCCGGCGCGACCGCGACCGATCTGGTGCTGACCATCACACGCCTGCTGCGCGACCAAGGGGTCGTCGGCAAGTTCGTCGAGTTCTACGGCGACGCTCTGGACAACCTACCCCTCGCCGATCGCGCGACGATTGGCAACATGAGCCCGGAGTTCGGCTCCACCTGCGCCATCTTCCCGATCGATGAAGAGACGCTGCAGTACCTGCGGCTGACGGGTCGCAGCGCCGAACGCATCGCGCTCGTCGAGGCCTACGCGAAAGCGCAGGGCCTTTTCCGGGTCAAGGGGCAAGCCGACCCGGTGTTCACGAACACCGTCTCGCTCGACCTGAGCACGGTGGTGCCGACGCTCGCCGGTCCCCGCCGACCTCACGACAAGGTCACGCTGCTCGAGCTGCGCAGCTCGTGGGCCAAGGTGTTGCCCGAGCTGGTGGCTTCCGCACGCAAGCTCAAGGAGGGCGTCAAGGCCGTGACGCCCGAGGCGCTCGCCTCGAAGATCACCACCGAGTACGCGGGCGAGTCGTTCGAGCTCTCGCACGGCAGCGTGGTCATTGCCGCCATCACCTCGTGCACGAACACCTCGAACCCCTACGTGCTGATGGCTGCCGGCCTGCTGGCGCGCAACGCCGTCTTGAAGGGGCTTTCACCCAAACCCTGGGTGAAAACCAGCCTTGCTCCAGGATCCAAGGTGGTGACGCAGTACTTGAAGGACGCGAATCTGCTGCCGGACCTCGAGGCCCTGAAGTTCAACGTGGTCGGCTACGGTTGCACGACCTGTATCGGCAACAGCGGTCCGCTGCCCGAGCCCGTCAGCAAGGCCATTCAAGACGCCGAGCTCGTCACCGCCAGTGTGCTCAGCGGCAATCGAAACTTCGAGGGCCGTATCAGTCCGGACGTGCGCGCCAATTACCTGGCGAGCCCGCCTCTGGTGGTGGCGTACGCGCTGGCTGGTCGCATCGACGTGGACTTTCAGAATGACTCACTGGGAACCGGAACTGACGGCAAGCCGGTTTACTTGCGCGATATCTGGCCAACCCCCGCGGAGGTCAGCAAATTCGTGAGTGAGCACGTCACCACCGATATGTACTCTCAGGAGTACGCGCACGTCTTCGAGGGCGACGCGCCCTGGCGTGCCATTCCGATCCCAGAGGGCGACCTGTTCGACTGGGACGACGCCAGCACCTACGTGCGCAAGCCGAGCTTCTTCGAGAACATGAGCCCGGCGCCAGCCCCGCTCGCGGACATTCGCGGCGCGCGCGCGCTGGCGGTGCTCGGGGATTCCGTGACCACCGATCACATCTCGCCCGCCGGCAACATCGCCAAGAATTCACCAGCGGCGAAGTATCTGATGGAGCACGGGGTCGAGCCGAAGGACTTCAATCAATACGGCGCCCGGCGCGGCAATCACGAGGTGATGATGCGCGGCACGTTTGCCAACGTGCGCCTGAAGAACCTGCTCGTGCCTGGCGTCGAAGGCGGCGTCACGCGGCACCTTCCCGACGGCGAGCAGATGTCGATCTTCGAAGCGTCCATGAAGTATCAGGCGGAAGGCACCCCCCTAGTGATCGTTGCTGGTAAAGAGTACGGCTCCGGCTCCTCGCGCGACTGGGCTGCCAAGGGCACTTTCATGCTGGGCATTCGCGCCGTGCTTGCCGAGTCCTACGAGCGCATTCACCGCTCGAATCTGCTCGGCATGGGCGTCTTGCCCATCGAGTTCCTGCCGCCCGACAATCGCGAGTCGCTCGGGCTGACCGGCGAGGAAGTCTACGACATCGAAGGCGTGAGCGCGGGGCTTGCGCCGCGGCAGAAGCTCACGGTTCGCGCCGTTGCGGCCGACGGCACCGAGAAGCGCTTCCAGGTCCTGGCGCGCATCGATACAGCGGTTGAGCTCGACTACTACTCGCACGGCGGCATCCTGCAGTACGTGCTGCGCCAGCTGTTGGCGTGAAAGCCGTGCCTGCGCGACCTTTCCTGGCGGCCACTGGCGTCGAGGGTGCGGCGGTCCCAGGTGCTAGCTCGCGAGGAGCATGAGCCGCACGCCGTTGCCGCCCTCTTTTTCGGCGGGTCCCGCCATCATGGTGCTCGGCGGTGTGATCCTGCTCATTGGTTTGCTGGTGTGGTCGGGCGCTCTTAGCTGGTTTGGGAGGCTGCCCGGCGACATCCGATACGAGCGGGATGCGACGCGGGTTTACGTGCCGCTCGCATCGATGTTCCTGGTTTCGCTGGCTGTGAGCTTGGTGGCATATGCCGTCCGGCGCTGGTTTTGACCGACATGTCGCTTCCAGGACACGACCATGTCATCTGCATTGCGCTGCCTCACGAAAAATTCACAGCCATGCTAATTCGCGGAATTCGCAAATAAACGCGCCGATTTTCGGCCTGCGGGCTTATTCTCCGCTCCTCGGAGGCAGAGACATGAAGAGTAAATATTTCTTAGTGGCGGCGGTGGCGGCGCTAGGGGCCTTGTCGGTTCAGTGCAGCAGCGAGGGCGACGATGACGGCGGGGGCGGCGCGGCGGGCAGCACGTCGAAGGGCGGCTCCACGAGCGGCGGTTCCACGAGTGGCGGCTCGACGAGTGGCGGTTCGACCAGCGGCGGCTCCAC
>DASQDA010001125.1:0-4155 GCA_035634435.1 Polyangiaceae bacterium | reverse complement strand
CGCTGCCCGAGCAGGGCACGCGATAAATGTCCACGATGTGATCGTTCTCCGGGTGAGGCTCCGACCCGCGTCGAGCCTGGCGAGCGAGCTCCAGGTCCCCCGCAAAGGGATTCTTCCCATCGGGGCAGGTAAGCTCCTCAGCCAGAAAGCGGTACGACTCTTCCGGTCCACAACGCACAATCGGGTTGCTCAGCGAAGAGCCGCCTGAGGCTGCGGTCGCCTTCGGCTGAGTCGCCGCCGCGCCACAGCCGAGCAGAGCGAGGGCCAGCGCCAGCGGCGACGATCGCCACGACGGCATGCGGGCAGGGAGCGAGTCCGCCATGCGAGCACCTGTTGCAGAAACTGTACCGCGAGCGTCATGCTCCGAAGCGACAGCGCCAGCGCGGATGGTGCCGCTGAGGGCGCGCCGAATTGCGCACAGCGCAGCCAGTACCCCCTTCAATTGCGCGGCTCGGACAGTGACACCGTAAGCGCAGCGTCGGGCCAACTGCATGCAAGCGGCTGCTAGACTACGGCCAAATGAAGCTGCATCGACACGTGGTCGTGGTGGGCGGCGGATTCGGCGGCTTGGCCGTCACCAAACGCCTCGCGGGTGCGCCCGTGCACGTCACGTTGGTGGACCGCCGCAACCATCACCTGTTTCAACCGTTGCTCTATCAGGTGGCCATGGCGGGTCTGTCGCCCGCCGAGATCGCCGTGCCCATCCGCAGTGTCTTGCGAGAGCAGAAGAACGCGCGCGTGCTGCTGGCGGACGTCAGCTCTGTCGACCTTGCGGCGCGGTCCTTGACGTTCGCGCAAATGGGACCGCTCCACTACGACTATCTGGTGCTGGCGACCGGATCGCAGACGAACTACTTCGGACACGACGCCTGGCAGGAAGTCGCGCCGGGCCTCAAGGACCTGGAAGACGCCGTCGAGATCCGTCGTCGCGTGTTGCTGGCGTTCGAGGCTGCCGAGCGCGAAGGGGACTCGGAAGAGCGGCGTCGTCACCTCACCTTCGTGGTCATCGGCGGCGGCCCGACCGGTGTGGAGCTCGCGGGCTCCATCGCGGAGCTTGCGAGCTTCGTTCTTGCGCGCGACTTCCGCTCCATCGACCCCGAGGTGACCCGCGTCATCCTGATCGAAGGCACCCCACGCATTCTCGGCGGCTTCGCGCCCGAGCTTTCCGAGCGGGCGCTGGCCTACTTGCGGCAAATGGGCGTCGAGGTCCGGCTCGATGCGCGGGTCACGGACATCGACGCCACGGGTCTTCAATGCGGCGGCGAACGCATCGACGCCTCGACCGTGCTCTGGGCAGCGGGCGTCGCCGGCTCCAGCCTGCTGACCACGCTGGGCGCGCCACTCGACAGGGCAGGGCGGGTCATCGTCGAACAGGATTGCTCGGTGCCGGGGCATCCCGAGGTCTTCTGCATCGGAGACGCAGCTTGCTTCGTTACCAAGGGCGGCCGCGAGCCGTTGCCTGGCGTGAGCCCCGTTGCGATGCAGCAAGGGCGCTTCCTCGCCGCAGAGATCGTGCGCCGCATCGAGGGTCGCGAAAGTCGCCCGTTCGTTTACAAAGACAAGGGGTCGATGGCCACGGTCGGCCGGAGCCGGGCCGTGGCGCAGATCGGCAAGCTCAGGCTCAGCGGTTTCATCGCCTGGTTGAGCTGGCTTCTGGTGCACATCTACTACTTGATCGACTTCAAGAATCGTCTGCTGGTCTTGATCAACTGGACGTGGGCCTACCTCGCCTACCAGCGAGGCGCCCGCTTGATCACCGGCCGCGAGCCGAAGTACGTGCGCCCCGACGCGCAGCTCCCCGCTCCCGAAGATGGCCTTCCCAAGCGGGTCGCGGCCCTGCCCCGGGAGATCGCCAGCGCGCCCTCGCATTGAGTCCGTCGGCTCGGCTGTTCCGTCCCGGCGCCTCGCTTGGGTTCGCGAACGACACAGTCGAGGCAATTCGCATCGTCAGTGGTGGAGCGCGTCGCTGGCAGGCGGTGGAACTCAGCGCGTCGTGCTCGTTTGCAGTTGGCACAGAACGAGCAGAACGGAAACCATGTGGGCATTGACCGTCGTTCCGCGCGTCCCAAGCTCCGTCGTGCTGCGTGAGCTGCCGGAGCCTACCCCGAGCGAAGGCCAGCTGCTGGTGCAATGCCTGGCGGTGGGTGTCTGCGGCACGGACCACGACATCGTCGAGGGGCGTTATGGCCTGGCACCCGAGGGTGAAGGCTTCCTGATCCTGGGACACGAGTCGCTCGGGCGCGTGCTGCAGGCCCCGCGCGGCAGCAGCTGGAATCCGGGCGATCTCGTGGTTGGCGTGGTGCGCAGGCCGGATCCAGCCCCGTGCCCTAGCTGCGCGGTCGGCGAATGGGACATGTGCAGCAACGGCGATTACACCGAGCGCGGCATCAAAGGTCGGCATGGCTTTGCCGCAGAGCGTTTTTTGCTCGAGTCCGATTTCGCCATCAGGGTGGCTCCTACCCTCGCCGCACTGGGAGTCTTGCTGGAGCCCTGCAGCGTCATGGCGAAAGCCTGGGAACAGATCGACCGAATCGGCGCGCGTGGCGGAGCCTTCCAGCCGCGGACCGTGTTGATCACGGGCGCAGGGCCAATCGGCCTTCTGGGTGCGCTGCTCTCGGTGCAGCGCGGCTATGAGGTTCACGTCTTCGATCGCGTCGAGAGTGGCCCAAAACCCGAGCTCGTGCGCGAGCTGGGAGCGGAGTACCACAGCGGTGATCTGAAGGAGCTCGGCTTTTCACCGGACATCGTGCTGGAGTGTACCGGCGCGGGGCGTGTGGTGTTGGACTCCTTGGTAAGCACCGCGCCGAACGGCATCGTGTGTCTGGTGGGACTATCGAGTAGCACGCAGCGGCTTTCGTTGAACCCTGCCGAGCTGAACAACTCGATGGTGCTCGATAATGCCGTCGTGTTCGGCTGCGTCAACGCCAACCTCCGGCACTACCGCGCGGCGGAGGAGGCGTTGATGGCGGCGCCGCCCGCGTGGCTGGCACGCTTGATCTCGCGTCGTGTTCCGCTGGCCGACTGGCCACGCGTGTTCGAGCACCCACCCGACGACATTAAGTCCGTATTACAGTTCTCGGAGTGACCATGCAAAAGCGGAGGTTCAGGCCCGGACCGCTGTCACGTCCTCTTCTTTGCACGGCCTTGGCTGCAAGCCTCGCAGCGCTCGCGTGTGACGAGCGAGTGGTCCTTCGCGCGTCGCCCGCCACGGCTAGTACCGGGTCTTCGTCGCTGATCTCGGCGCTCTTCGACCCCGTCTCCTCGGGGCCCGTTCGTGTTCAGGCGCTCGATCCGAAGGCTGCTCAGCCGGTCTTCGTGCTGCTTGGACCTGCGGGCTCCCACAAGCTGGTGTTCCTGCACGGAATGTGCGGGCACGGACATGGCTACGCGCAGTCGTTTCAGCACGCCGCTGCGCGACGAGGCCGCTTGATCGCGCCGCAGGCAGATGTCCTCTGTGGCGGCGGCCCCTGGGCAAAGTGGTCCATGGATCTGGAGAAGCTCGATCAACGCATCGTGCAGACGTTCGAGGCGTTGGGTGCCAAGCCGCCGTTCGAGGACATCGCCGTGCTCGGCTACTCGCAGGGGGCCACGCGCGCCGAAGCGCTGGCGCGGCGTTACCCTCAGCGCTACACGCGCCTCGTGCTGATGGGGGCTCCTTCGGTGACGAGCGCACAGGGCCTCGGTTCCCTCAAGTCGGCCGTGATGATGGCGGGTGAGCGCGACCGTCAGGACAAGATGAAGGCAGGCCAGCGTAACCTGCAGGCCGCCAAGATCCCGGTCACGTTCCTCGTGCTGCCCGGCGCGACCCACGGAGCCATGGGCACGGAGCCGGAGAAGACAATGGACGCCGCGCTCGAATTTCTGTTCACGAACACTCGCGAGGTCGCGAAACCCGCGGCTGATGCGGGGGCGAAGTAGCGACTGCCTGACCGGCGCCGCCGAGGCGTACATCGCGCTTCAATGCGGCCGCCGCGTGAACACGGCGGAGTGGCGTCTTTGAGGCGAGCCTTGCGGGCCGGGTCCTTAGGCTTCAATGGGCCGCCGCGTGAACACGGCGGAGTGGCGCAAGCGGTGCGCCTTGTCGCCGCTGAAGGCTCGCTTCAATGGGGCCGCCGCGTGAACACGGCGGAGTGAATATCCGGAGCTGGCCGGCTA
>DASQDA010001124.1:0-2852 GCA_035634435.1 Polyangiaceae bacterium | reverse complement strand
TGTCCGTCCTCGATCTCGCTACACGGAACGGGCTGTCCGGAACACATCACCAAGTCGCCATCCAGGAAGCTCTCGAGGCGGCAGCCCTTCACAGTGGAGCAGGCGGAGTCAGACACTTGATAGCAGGCGTGCCGCGTCTCGCCCATGCATTGACCTGCCGGGTTCGGCTCAACGTCCCAGCAGTCGTCAGCCTCGCTGCGACGGCACTCGTCAAGCTCATCAGCACAGACAGCGCGGCCGAAGTCAGCCGTCGAGCTGCAGTTGCGGAGACAGCCAAGGATGTCCTCTGACCCGGAGCAGCCTTTGCCGCAGTCGCTGGCAGAGTCAGTCGACCATTTGACGCAGAGCTCATACTCGCCGTCACATCGTGGCTTTGGACAATCCTCCGCTGCCGGGGTAGCCGAGCTTCCGCCGTCCCGCTGACCCTCGGATTGCTGGCCGCCGACAAGGCATCCACAAACCAAGAGCAGGCCCGGAGCAACGAGTGCCGCCTTGATGAACAACGTCATGGCGTCCTGGTCGCTCCCCAGCAGGGCCCAGTTGCGAAAAACAATGCGTCCAGCATCAAGATTCTCTGCTGCCGAGAAGAGCTCGAAAACCCGCTGCCCTGCTGGCGGATCACCTGAACGCGCTCCAGCCGGTGGGCTGTGCCACGGCTGTAGCAGGGGCCAGCTGGAACACGGCCACCAGCCCTCGATCTGGTAGAAGGCGCCTCTGGCCCAGTCGAACGCTCGAGGCGCGCGCCGTCACGCTGGAGCCCACGTGTCGCAGTGGCTTTATGCTCGGCGGCGTGGCCAGCGTCATCCGACTACCTTCCTTGCTCCCTCAACATCCAGCGAGCTTTCGACGACGAGGCGTCCAAGCAAGTCTTCGGGTAAGCAGGGGTCGAACTTCGAGAATCGCTTCTTGTCGCCGCCTAGTGCGAACCTGGCGCAGTCGTCCGCTGTTGGCGCTGAGCGCTGCTGTAGCCCTGCGATGGCCTGCCGCAACGCGACGCCGCTCTCGCCCGCCTTTTCTTTGAAGCACAGCGAGTGATTGTTGCTGGTGACTTTCGCGCCCAGCTCCGCTTCGAGCATGCGAGCGAGCAGAAGGTTGGCTCCACCGCCTGCGAAGGTCCACCACTCGAGCTGTTCGCGCGTTTCGAGGATGGGCGACGCTGCGTCGGCGAGAAAGGCGTACTCTGCTCGCGAGGTCTCGAGCACCGTGCGAGCGCGCGCGGACCAGGCGGGGTCGTCGACTTCGCCGAGCAGCACCTTGCGCGAGGCTTGGCACAGCTCGTAGCTGAGGAAGCGCGGATCTCCGGACCAACGCGGCACGCGGCCCGTGGGCGCTGGCCTCACAATGCAGAGGCCTCGCCCCCACTCGGTCGCAACCACCTGCCAGGTCCGCCCGGCGAGCATGAATGCCGCTGGCTCGGGCTCGGCGCTGATGGCCGCCAGGAAGCTCGCATCGATGCTGCCCACTTCTTCGACGCCAGCGCGCACCGTGATGAGTCGCGGCACGTCGAACACGGAATAGAGCTCGCGAAAGTTGGCGCGACCGTAGCGCTTCTCCCCTTCGGGCCCCAGCCACAAGCGTCCGCCTTGATCGGCAAGAATGCCGGCGCCCAACATCTGCTCGATGACGCGCTCACGATCGTCGCTGGTGATGCCGGAGAAGGGCGCCGCGCCTTCGACTTGGCTCCAGAACCCGGCGCGCGCCAAACCGGAGTGTTGAACCGATAGGCTCATGAGCTGGTGGGCCAGGATGTGGTAAGCGCGAGGATTGGGACGTACCGGTTCGACGAAGCCTTGGCGATAGAGCGTCAGAATCGCCGCCGCGCGCACGACCGCGGGCTCCTTGGTAGCGAGGAAGGTGCAATTGGGCGGCCCACCGCGGCGGCCTGTCCGCCCCATGCGTTGCAGGAAACTCGCAACCGACGACGGCGCATCGATCTGCAGAACGTGATCGAGGTCGCCCACGTCGATGCCCAGCTCCAGCGCGCTCGTGGCCACGATCACACAATCTTGACCCTCGTGAAACGCACGCTCGGCGTCGCGTCGCTCGGGCATCGACAAGGATCCGTGAGTCACGAACGTCGGCACGCCCAGGCCCCCCACCAGGTGCCCGAGCTGCTCGGCCTGCCGCCGCGAATCCACGAAGACCAGGCGCTTTCTGCCCGGGTGTAGCGCCTGAATGATGCGCGCCGCATTCTCGGGACTGCCGACGTAGTCGAGCGATAGCTCCGCGCTCCGGCGCGCGCCTCCAGGATCGACGACAACACCGTCACGTGCGGAGCTGCCCTGCAACCACTGGAGGATCTCCGGCGGGTTGCCCACGGTGGCCGACAGCCCGATGCGCTGCAGGTCACGCCCGGCAATGCGGGTCAAACGTTCGAGCAGCGCCGCCAAGTGCGCGCCTCGGTCGTCATCGGCGAAGGCATGGACCTCATCGATGATGACCGAACGCAGCCCCGCGAACAGCTCGCGCGACGGGACGCGCGCGCTCATCAGCGTGGCCTCGAGCGACTCCGGTGTGATGAGCAGGATGTCCGTTGGCTCGCGCAGAAATTGCCGCCGCGCACCTTGACCGGTGTCCCCGTGCCACTTGAAGACGCGGCGGCCGACGAGGCCTGCGTAGCGGCTCACGCGCTCCTCCTGGTTGTTCAAGAGAGCCCGGATGGGTGACAGGTACATCACCGACACGGACCGCCAGTCCTGCGTGTCCATCAGCGAGAGCAGCGGAAAGAATGCTGACTCCGTCTTTCCTCCTGCTGTGGGCGCGAGAATGACCGCGTTCTTGCCATCGAGCAGGGCGTCGATCGAGCGCAGTTGCACGGGCCGCAGCTCGGCAAACCCGAGCGTGTTGACGAT
>DASQDA010001123.1:0-3007 GCA_035634435.1 Polyangiaceae bacterium | reverse complement strand
GCGGTGATGCGTTCTTGCACCGCCTCCAGGTCCAGCCAGCCACGGGTCGCCGCGAGGTCGCCGGTCAGACGCACGGGGTCTGTCACGTTGTTGGACAGGTAGCGCACCAACACCTCGCGCCTGTCGCTGGGCGTCGAAGCGCGCTGATACAGCACGGCGAGCTCGGTGGACATGGTCTCGAGCCGCACCAGCGACCCCACCGCTGCATCGGCGGCCTGGATCAGCGCGGCAACGAGCGACACGTCTGCTGGTGGGTCGTAGCCGAGCTCGGCAATGGCGCGCGCGGCAACGGCGGAGATGGCGCGCTGCCGTACCATGTTATCGAGCCGCGTCAGGTGCTCGCCCAGCCGCTCGACTAGCTTTCGGTGTGCGGCGCGTCCGGCGCCTCGAAAAGGGCTCATCGCTCGAGCTCCCAGGCGGGCTCGCGTGCAGGGCTCTGTCGTTGCACGCGCGCGGAGCCCTCCTCTTGACGCGCTCGGAACGGCACGCTGCGTGGAGCGTAGTCGCGCAGCCCGCGACGGAACGTCGCATCGACGCTCGCGCCCAGCGCAAACGAGAGCGTCTGGTCGCGAGCGGGCCAGTCGACGAATTGCAGGACGCGCCCGAACAGCCGCCAGTGCTCGCTGCCGCCAGACCACGTCCAAAAGCTGACCTGAGCGCCCAAGCTGGTACGCGTGAACGGCGTCTCGCGAATGGAGCTGGTCGGGCGGTGGCTGACGCTGCCCCAGGCGCTGATCCAGGGAAAGAGCCCGCCGCCTGGCAACGTGTCGAGTGACACGCTGACGTCGGCGCGATCGATCGCGGAGTAGTAGGGGCCATAGCGGGCGCTGACGCCGTAGGTCGCCAGCGTGTCGACGAAGGGGCGCGTGTCGAAGCGCAGCCCGGACTCGAGCGAAAGGGTCTGAAGCCGCGAGTAGCGCGAAGAGACATCTGCGTCGAGGTTCGGCGTCGGCTCGCTGACCGCGGCCGCGTGGCGCCCGATCACGTTGGCCCAGGGCGAAAGCTCGGCGCCGGAAGCGAGCGGTAGGTCCCAGAGCAGGCCCGCAATGCCGTACCAGCCTGTTGCGACGCCGGTTGGCAAATCCTGCTGCATGACGAGCCCCCGGGCGAAGAGCCCCGGCACGGCACCGCGCGCAGAGGCGGACAGGGTTCCAAGAGCGCCTCTGCTATTGGCACCCTGCCGCGCGCGGTAAATCAGGCTAGCCGAGCCGTAGGCACGCGAGCGCCACAGCTCGCGCAGCGCCGACACCCGGAGCTCTTGATGAAGATGGCTGCGTTCGCCTTCGCTCTCTGTCATGTCCTGCTGCTGAACGCTGAGCGTCGCATTCAGCGTCAGCGGGCCCTCGACCGCGTCGAAGCCAAACGGGGCGCGCTGAGGCAGAGCGGCCTCGCTGGCGTGCAGCGCGATGGGCAGCGGGCTCGCGCTCGGAGTTCCCTCCAGCTCACGCGGACGGGGCAGTCCGGAGCCGTACGCCGCGGAAAGCCGGACGAGCGTGCGTCCCTGCTCCGGCGCCAGACGCAGCTGCTGCTCACCCGCCTTGTCCACCACCCAGAGCAGCTCATTCTCCGAGCCGAGCTCGGCTGGGCTGAGAGCGCTGGTTCCGGGTCGCTGTACCGCCGGGTCCGAGCTGGCAGGAATGTCCCACACGCGCCGTTCGCTGCCGCTTTCACTGCCGAGCTCGAGGGCGATGCGCTGCGCTCGATTGGCCTCCACCCGGCTTGCGATGCGCAGCACCGTGGGTCCGAACACCCGCAGCTCTAGTGGGTGAGCGGCGTCGAGCTCCGTCCAGCTCGACACGACTCGCGGATGAACCGTCTGCTCTTGACGAGTGACGTGCACGGCCATGGCCGCTCCGCCGGCCTCCGCGAGGCTGAGATCGACGCGGTGTCGGCCCGGCGGCAAACTGACGTGACAGCGTGCTCTGAATGAGCTGGAAGGCTGTTCGAGCTCGGTGCAGGGCAACTTTCGTCCATCAACTTCGAGCAGGGCTTGGCACGCGCCGCTCGGCTCCAGAGCAACGCAGCTGAGGCTCAGCTCGAGCTCGCTCGGCAGCGGCTGGTCCGAGTGCAGCTCGAGCCTGCGGCCTTCACGCAGCAAGACCGAGTCGGCATGAGCGTCGAGAAGAGCGCGGCGGATGCGCGTGCCGAGCGACTCCGTAGCGCTGGGTCCCGAGTGGGCGAGCAGGAGTGAGCCCGTCCCCGAGCCGGCGGAGGAAGCGCTGAGCCAGCTGACGGTTGGCCCCAACCTGCCGAGGGCGTCGCCGGCAGCGTCGCCCTGCTCACTGGCGCGCAGGGCGAGTCGGTAAGCGCGAAAGGCCAGGGCGGAGTCGGCGCGTGCCGCCGCCGTATCGGCCAAGAGCGTGGCCGCGCGGGCGAGTGCCGCGCCCGATTGCGCCGCGTGTGCGATGCGCTCGTACGCGTCAGCGGCAACGCCGGGCAATCCCGCGCGCTCGGCGGCGCTTGCAAGGAGCAGCGCATCGGCCCCGCTCGAGCCCGTCGCGGCCCTGCTCAGCGCCTCGGCGATCACGGCCGGAGGCTCGTCTTGCTCTTGCAGGCGGCGTGCACGAGCCAGCGCTACGGGGTCTCGGGCAGCTCCCAGGGGGGGTATCTGGGACGCCAGCCCGAGCACCAGGGCCGGAGCGGTGTGTTGCGGGAAACGCAGCGCGTAGCCGCCGTCCGCTGCCACGTCCGCGCTGGGCTGGAGGCTGCCCGCGCGTAGCCGCTCCATGTCCGCCAACCTGGCAGCGCCCAGCGCGGTCAGGAGCTCGGCGCGTTCCAGGTGCGCGGCCGCTCGCGCGCTTGCGTCCCCCGCAGCGTCCAGGCGACGGGTCGTCTCGCGCAGGCGCTGCAAGAGCTGCTCTTCGGAGGGCGACGCTTGCTCCGGGCGACGAGCAACGACGCGAGCCTCGGGTGTCGGGACGCGCGGCTGGCGCACGCTGGCGCGAACTTCGAGCGGCGCCGTCGAACGCGCTTGCAGGGGTATGCCAGCTGCGCGGGGGAGCTCGAT
>DASQDA010001122.1:0-7247 GCA_035634435.1 Polyangiaceae bacterium | reverse complement strand
GCCGCATGGCCCTGCATGAGATCGTTTTGCCGTGCGCGCGGGCGCTGCGAGATCAGGCGACGCGTTGCGGGGAGGTGAGCGCGTCGCGCGCGCAGCCGTGAAACACAGCGCTCCTGCGCCTTCGCAGGGCTCCCCTTGGTTCTAGGGCCTGTGGGCGGACATCTTCAATGTCGCCTGCAGCTCGGTCACGGCAACTACCGTGTGGTAAGCTGCAGCACCATGCCAGCCCGCACAGGGTCGCAGAGAAGAGCGCGTTGCTTGCTGCGCGGCCAGCTCGCCCCGCTGGCGGTCGGCGCGCTCCTACTCGTGGGCGCCCGGCAGGCCAGCGCTTGCTCGATTGCCGCACACACGCCGCTGACCATCGCGCACCCAGGCACCGGCGTCGCGCCGGGCGCCCTCGCCACGCTCACCGTCTCCACGAAACGCGGCACCGGGCCCTCGGGCGGCTGCGAGAGGACGGTTTCGAGCTGCGACGACCTCGGCATGATCAACCTCAGCTTCGTGGCGCCCCAGGACCCGGATAGCGCGCTCGACGCCATTGGTTACCGGCTCAGTCTCGTCGCGGGTGAGCTGCCTGTCGGCCTGGCGCTACCGGAGCATCCTGTGGTCGCCTTCGCGGACAGCAAAGATCCGCAGCGGAGGCACCTACATCTGGTGTGGATCGATGGTGGCTCGGATAAGCAGGAAGCGATCGATTTCACCGTGGTGATCGCCGCCGTCGACAGCAATGGCAACCAGGGACCGCCTTCCGACCTGGTTCCCATCCGTAGCGGCGGCACGCGCGGCTGCGGGCTTTGCGGCAGTGCGCCGCCCGGGCAGGCTCCTGGCGCCGCGTTTGGCGCGCTGCTCGCTCTCACTTGGGCAAGAAGGCGCGGCCGCGTCCGCCTCGCGGTGCGCTGAGCCCGCTATTCGATCCGACAGAACGAGAGCACTCCGCCGATGGTATCGGAGACCAGCTCGCTGCAGCGCTGCCCAGGACCGCAGCTCGGGTTATCAATGCCGCCCGCGAGCGGATCACAGATCACCACGCCGTTGTCCGCCGCGCAGCTCGCGGCGGTGACACACTGGGTGATGCCGCCGCCCTGCGTGCCGTAGTAGCAGCACATCTGGCCGCCACCACAATCGTTGGGGCCGTCACAATCGAGCTCCCACAGCGGGGAAGAGCACGTCGACCGTAACGCGCTCGGAGGTTGGCACGTGCCGCGGCCATTGCGATCGTCCAGGCAGCATTGTTGACCGCCGGAGCAGATCTCGGTCCAGCCGCAATGCAAGTAGCCGGGCAGCGCGGCGGTGTCCGCGCAGTTGCCATCGAAGCAGCCGGTGCCGTCGAGCGCGCTGCAGCTGTCTTCCTGCTCGAACGCGCCGTTCAGGCAGATCTGGGCCTGCGTCGACGATCGACACATCTGGCGAAATTCCTCGCAGCGACAGGCCCCGTCGAGGCATACCGGCGTGTCGCCGCCGCAGGCCCGCGCCGCGGACCAGCTGCCGTCGACGCAGGTTTGGACGCCATTGCCCGAGCACCGGATGTCCCCGGTTTCGCAGACACAGCCGCCCGCTGCGCACACGGGTGTCGTGCCGCCGCAGGCGGTTCCGGCGGACCAGCTGCCATTGACGCAGGTCTGCACGGTGTTGCCTGCGCACTGCGTGCGACCGTTCGTGCAAACACATCTGCCGCCGGAACAAGTGGGCGTAGCGCCCGAACAAGCCGTGCCGTTCGTCCACCTGCCGCCGACGCAGGTCTGTGGCATGCTGCCCATACACTGCACGTCGGTGTTCTCGCAGATGCAGCTGCCCTCCGAGCAAACGGGCGTGCTGCCGGCACAAGGCGTTTCGTTGGTCCACCTGCCGTTGACGCAGAGCTGCGGGGTGTTGTTCGTCGTGCACTGCCTGCGACCGTTGGTGCAGATGCAATTGCCTGCAGAGCATACTGGCGTGCTGCCGCTGCACGCTGCCTGATTGGCCCAGGCGCCCCCGACGCAGCGCTGGGGCACGCCGTCGTTGCAGCGCCGCGCGTTCTCGCTGCAGGTGCAGGCGCCCGTGGCGCTGACACAGATGGGTGTGTCACCGAAACAAGCGGCCTGGTTCGTCCATCTGCCGCTCGTGCAGCGCTGCGGGGTAGCCCCTTGGCAGCGCACGGCATTGGCGGTGCAAGCACAGGCGCCCCCGGCGCAGACTGGGGTGTCGCCCGAGCAAGCCGACTGGTTCACCCAGCTGCCGCTGACGCAGCGCTGCGGCGTCGTGCCGTCGCACTGCACCGCGTCTTCGCTGCAGGCGCAGCGGCCCGTCGCGGCCCGACACACGGGTGTCGCGCCGCTGCAAGCCGTGTCGTTTTGCCAGGCGCCCGCAGCGCTGCACGTTTGCGGCGAGTCCGTATCGAGGCAGCGGCGACCGTTGCCTTCGGTGGGATCACAAGCAACGCAACGCCCGCCCACGCATTGTGGAGTAGCTCCCGCACACGCGGGTTGTGCCGTCCAGGCGCCGGTTGCATTGCACTGCTGGGGCACGTCCCCGTTGCATTGGAGCGCGCCCGCACTGCAGCGACCGCAGGTGGCGGTCTCACTCAGGCAAGCAGGCGTCTCTCCCGAACAGGCCGGCTTGCGCTCCCAAGCGGCTCCGCTAGCGCTGCACTCTTCGGGAACGTTCCCCGTGCAACGCTTGGCGCCTGGCTGGCAAACCACGCAGCCACCTTCGAAACACACGGGCGTTGCCGTCTCGCAGGTTCGATCCGGTTCCCACTGGCCGGTTGCATTACAGCGCTCGGTGTTGGACGGATCGAGGCAACGTCGCTCGTCCGGCTCACACGCAGCGCAGGCGCCGTCCTGACACAGCGGCGTGGCACCGGCACATTGCATGCTCTGGGTCCAAAGGCTGTCGACACACAGCTCGACAGCGTTGCCTTCGGCACAGCGCGTTTCGCTGGATGAGCACTCGCCGCAGCCAGCGGGATCGGTGCATCCCATCCCACCAGCGCCCGCTTCACCCGGTTCAACGATGACAGGCCCTCCCCCCGTGCCTCCGCCTTCAGCCACGGCGCCGCCGTTTGCCTCCGGATCGCGACCCGCTGTGGCACCGAGCCCCTGACCTGCGCTGCCGCCGTTGCTACCGCCGGCGCCTGCGCCTGCCGCGCCACCTGGCCGCCCCATCTGTCCCGCCGCGCCGCCATTCCTACCGCCCGCCCCAGCTTGGCTCGCGTCATCGAAGGAGTCGACGAGCTGCACGTCGGGAACAGCACAGGAAGCGGCGATGATGCACGCGATGAAAACGACCCACCAGCGCTGCATCAGAACCTCCCCGCGACGGAAGCAGAGCCAGGAGTGACGGTGAAGGTAAGGCCCGTGCTCTTTCGTGCTTCTGCCTCCTGCGAGGCGGAAGTGAAAACGAGTACCAGACCGCTGGCGAGCAGGGCCCCGCCGGCAACGAAGCCGACCGTCGACACCGTCCGCAGCTTGCGGAAACCGTTCACGTCGTCCTCCATGATCTGCAGGCAGCGGTCGTTGCGGCAGTTGCCGCTATCGTCGAGCGCTTTCCTCTCGCGTAGCGCCAGAAAACCGCTAACCCCGCCCAGGATAAGTCCGGCGCCGCCAACGCCGAGCGCCGTATAGCTCAGAACCTTCCGCGAGCTCAGCCCTGGGCTGTCGGCAGGCTCTTCACTGAGGGGCTGGCTCACCATGGGCGGCGCGGCGACCTTGGCTGCGACGACGGGTTGCGGCGTGAAGCGCAGTGTCACGGATTTCTTGTCGCCCTCGCTGAGCGTGACGCTTTCCTCGGCGTTCTCGCCCGGGGTTCGCCCCACCACGCGGTGCTCTCCGGGGTTGACGGGACGCTCTTCCCCTAGGAGCGCAACGGGCAACTCGGCGCCGTCCAGCCGCACGCTCACCTCGGCCTGCCTGGCGCCCTCCACTTTTACCAGCAATGTCGGGATGCGCGGGATCAGTGCTTCGAGCTCAATCGCCGCGTCTTTGCGGGCTTGCAGCTGAATTGCCTTTTCACCCTGCTGCACGCCCAGGCGAGAGGCTTCCTGGTAGCGCTCCGACGCCTCGACGAGCAGCCCACGTTTCACCAGCGCGCGCGCCGACCACAAGGCAACGGAGGGCACCTGCAGCACGCGGTACGCCTTCTCGAGCTTCTCCGTGGCTTGGTCGGTGTCACCGCGCTGGAGCGCTGCGATTCCATCGAGCGCGATCTTGCGCGCCGCGGAACGGGTCGCTGCTTCGCTGGGGTCGGCCTGCGCGGGACCCGCCATACCGAGCAGAAACGCAACCAGGACGTGCCATTTGAAGGCACAGGACCTCAGCACGTAAAGGTGGAAGCCCAGCGCTGATTTCATGGATCCACGACGATAACCCCGCAGTATGGGGGTTTGCGCAATGTCGTCGCTTGTAGGTGATCAAACGGCTGACCGGTCTTTGCGAACGACCCGGCGACGCGGGCCGGAACGTCTGTTCTATTTGCCGCTGCCTCAGAACGATACGTGTCTAGCGCTTTCCGTACGGGCGCGGCGTCAGGTGCGAACGCACAGAACGCGATCGCCACCGAGCACCGTGGTGCATGTGCAGCGGCAGCCGTCGACTTCGACGGGATCGCTGAAGGCGCGACACGAGTAGCAGGCGGTGGCGGAACACAATGCAAAAAAGCCCGGCTTCTGCTCGGGACGGCACGCCCACTGGCGCTCCTCACAGATCTCGCCCGGGCCTGGAATGCCGCCACACGTGCCGGCACAGCTATTTGCGGGAACGCCTGGCGAACAGACCCACGATCGGTCGCGGCAGCTGGCGCTCACTCCTGTGGGTGTCGGGTTGGTGCATGCGAGCACGCAGGGAGCAGCCGTACCCGTGCAGCCCCCACCCGAGCCGCCGTCGCCCACGCCTGCCTCGCCACCCACCCCGGCAGCACCGGCGTCCGTGGCGCCGCCCTCTGCCACTGCGCCTTGTCCGCTGCTGCCGGCGTTTCCTCCCGTGACAGCGCCACCGCTTGCTCCCGAGCTCCCGGCTGCGCCTCCCGTCGCAGTCACCCCGCCCGCAGACGCGCCGCTGCTGGGCAAACCACTCGCTCCAGCGCTGGGCGAGGCGCCGCCGGACGACGTGCCGCCGGATCCGTGTCCGGCACGCCCTCCGTGTCCGGCACGCCCTCCGTTGGCGCTCGCGCCTCCGTTGGCGCTCGCGCCTCCGTTCACGCTCGCGCCTCCGCCTTTCGGGGTGTCGTCTCCCGGGTCCTGGTCATCACACGACCCAAGCCCTCCCATGGCGAGCAGCCAGAGCGCCCCCCAAGCGAGTCGGAAGAAGCGCCGTTTCGGGGCTGCCCCCGTGCTCGAGACTCGTGCTGGTTGCCGCATGGAGGCGCTTTCCGGGTAGCTGCTTCAGCGGCGGGACCCCGCTTGTTCGTGTTCCATCGCGCCGTCGGTCCCTGACCGCAGGCACTATAGGATGCGCTGTGTGCTCCTTCAAGACGGTTGCGCCCGCGGAAGGGCATCCGCACACGTCACCGCGTCAGCTCCTGAGCTGAAATCGTGAGGAAGCACCCCGTTGTCGAAAGTCGCTCGTCGTGACAACGTCAGCTGGTGAGAGCTTACCTTCATCTCGTGCTCGTCACCGGGCTCGCCGGGTGCAGTGCCAACCGCCCAGCGACAGATTCGGCTCCACAAGCAAGCTCCACCGGGCAGGGCGGTTCCACGGATCCAGGCGGGCTCGCCGCAGGCAGCGGAGCAGCCTCTGCCGCACCCGGTTCGCCGGAACCCGTCGCAACCACCCCGGGCAGTGTCGGCGCGATTTGTGGAGGGCTGATGGGCGCAGCGTGTGCGGGCGAGCTGTACTGCGCGTTTCCCGTCGCCGCTCAGTGCGGCGCGGCCGATCAAACCGGCGTCTGCCAACCCGTGCCGGATATGTGTGCTCAGCTGCACGATCCGGTTTGCGGCTGCAACGACAGGACTTACAGCAATGCCTGCGCTGCTGCCGCCGATCGCGTGTCGGTGGCCAAGGCGGGCTCTTGCGAACCGGCGGCTGCAGCAGGCTCCATCGGCGAAGGCAAGCTGTGCGGGACGCGCGGCGTTGCCGGTAACTGTGCAGCTGGGCTCTACTGTGCTTATCGCAGTCAGTGCGGCGACAACGACTCCGGGGGGCTGTGCCAGCGGCGCGCCACGGTCTGCACGCGCATCTACCAACCGGTGTGCGGCTGTGACGGCAAGAACTATGGGAACCCTTGCGAAGCCGCGAGCGCCGGCGTGAGCGTTCGGGCTCCCGGCACCTGCGCCAGCTGAGCGCCCCCGCATCAGCGTTGCAGCGGAACGGCAACGCAGCGCGTGCGGGGCTGACTCAGGCGGGAGCCACGTGGAGGCAGCGATCAGTCCGGCTGCTGCTGCGACACCTCCAGGTGCGCGCTGGTGAAGGTGTTGTAGCTGTCGAGAAACGCAAAGGTGAGGGACGTACCACCGATCAAGCGCGCGAGCGCGGAGC
Organism: Polyangiaceae bacterium; assembly: GCA_035634435.1. Lineage (GTDB taxonomy): Bacteria > Myxococcota_A > Polyangia > Polyangiales > Polyangiaceae > PMG-095. Next base: position 798 of record DASQDA010001122.1, on the reverse strand, counting down.
CTGCAGGCGTGGTCAACGTGGTACTCGCGTCGCCGAAGCGAATGGATGGAAAGACGGTGGTCGAGCGCACGCTGCCGTGGTTGCCGTCGGCCCACCAGCTGGCGACGAAGCGGCTGGGATCCGCGCTCGACGCGCTGGCGCTGCCGCTGATCTGGAACGCTGGCGTGTGGGGCGACGAGGAGGTTATATCCAGGCGCGTAGAGTCGAGCTCGAACGACAATCCCTTCTTCGCCACATCCGTCTTCAGACCTGCGCCCTGCAGCCGAGCATGGAGTCTGGCCTGGTCCGTGGCGTAAAAGAGCGTGTAGTTGTGGATGTCCGCGTCGGGGTCCTGATCGCTGAGCCGGATGCCGATCTGGGAAGTGGTTGTCACCCCCAGAGCTTTGCCGTCAATGACGGCGCTAGCGCAGCGTGCGACGCGCACCACGATGACGGCGTGGCTGGCGTCCCCGGCGAGGCTGTAGTGGGACGGAACCAGCGCGCGGGCATTGGCGGCTGGCACCAGGCCGATGCCCGCAAACTCCGAACAACCTGCGAAGTCGGCCACGAAGCTCTTGCTGGCGAGCGCGATCGGGGCCTCGCGCGCGCCACTCGTCGCGCTGTCGGTGCGCGAGTCCACGTCGGCTTCGGACGTCGCCCCGCAACCCAGGCACAATCCCAGCCCCATGAAAACCCATCGTGTCGGCATCTGTTTTTGCACCCTTCCCACTCGCGTCCCGATGAACCAGGAGGCTCAAGAGGACTCGGTAGTCGTGGGATTGTCAAGCCGGCGCTGGGTTGATTCAGCCGCGGAGGGGG
>DASQDA010001121.1:0-6411 GCA_035634435.1 Polyangiaceae bacterium | reverse complement strand
TATCCACCTCGAGCTCGAGCTCCACGGGTACGCGGAAGTGGTGCAAGGTCAGCTCGCCGTGCGCGGTGACGAGCGCCGGGCGTCCAACGCGGCGAGCCTCGTTGCCCGCATGAGGTTGCAGGCTGACCAAACGAAGCTCGGCCCAGCGGTCCAGCTCGCGTTGCTCGGTTGCGCGCTCGGCCCCGAGCTCCAGCCAATCGAAAGCCCGCGCCGTCCAGCTAGCGTCCTCCGCGGGATTGGTCCGACTCGCAATCGACAGCGACAGAAGATCGGCGCGCAGCAGAGCACGTGTGAGCTCTGGTCGCGCGGGATCCCAATCAATGCTGCCCTCCAGGCGCGAAACCGTGCCCCGTAGGGGCTGCCGTCTGGTGCTGACGTCGACGCTAGCAATACCGCTCACCAGTTGGTAACGGGTGTTCTGCGTCGAGGCAGCAGGTGCCGATTGAACGCTCGCGGGCGCAGGCCACGGCTCGGTCCGCACGACGGGTTTCGGCTCGCGCTGGCACGCGAGCAGCGTGAGAAGGGCGACACTCGGCAGCAGGCAAGGGCTCCAACGCACACTGGTCAATGCCACATCCCCGCAGCAACGCTCCAGCTGAAGTATGAGCGGGACGTGTCGAGGGAGCCCGAAGCACGAAAGGTCGAGCCCTCCCCTAGCAAACCAAAGAGCTCGGAGGCGAAGAGGCGTTGATCGAGCCCCAATGTCCAGTGTGGGCGCGCGCCGGGCGAGTTGTCGCGAAAGCGGGAGGGCTCCAGATAGACCCCGCTGCGGACGCGAGTCCAGTGCGGGATCACCTCGCTTTCTACCCCCAAGCGCGGCGACCAGCTCACGTCGCGTCCCGAGCGCTGCACGCGGCGCTCCAGGAAAGACTCGACCCCCACACCGTCGTCGACGGCTCCGAGCAGCTCGAGCGAACCGGTGAGCAGGACGTAGAAGCGCTCCATTCCGCGGTAGCGTTCGGCGAGCCGGCGCTGCAACTCCGTGCGAGCACGTTCCAGATGTAGCTCATCGAGCGCGCTCTCGCTGGCCAGCTCGGCGTCCAGTGCGCGTGCAGCCCACTCCAGATCCAGGCCGGCGCGCTGGAGCCGCTGCAACTCATGGGCCCGTCGTCGGGCGCGCTCGCGACCGCGCCACTCGAGGTAGCGCTCCAGCGCCGACAGCTCGTTCACGGGATCGAGCCAGCGTGGGTTGAAAGGCCGCGGGCCGAGCTGCACCGCAACGCCGGCATGGACGTCCCAGGGCAAGGTGACCCGCTGGGGCAGGACCAGGCGGTTTTCCGGGTCATCCTCGTAGAGCACGCCGCGGCTGTCCGGCGTTGCGTTGGCGCTGACCGCGGTACGGACGGAAACGCCGATACGATACTGGGCATCGTTGGGTCGCAGCAGAAAGCCCGCTTCCCAGCCTGCGCCCAGCGCCTGGAACAACGCTTGCGGCGCCCCCTCGGGGTCGTTCGCATTGACCACGTCGAAGGAGCTCGAGCGATTACCGATTCCCAGTAACCATTCCCCATCATGAGCGGCGTACGCCAGCGTGATATGCGTGACCACGAGCTCAGCGAGCAAGCGGTCCGCCTGAGTCTCGGCGCTGCTCGAGCCCAGCCGCTCGAGCGAGTACTCCTGAATGTCTGCGGCGACTCCGAACCCCCAGCGTCCAATCTGCAGATTGGCGGCAAGGTTGAGGAATACGAAGCGGTCACTGCCGCCAGTGCTCGTCAGGGTGCGGCGGCCCGAGTTGAAAAAGTCGGCATCCTCGAACGCGGACGAAAAGGTGAGGCCGAGACCCAGGTCGTAGTCGACGTGTGTCGCTGACCATGGGTCCCGAGCTGCGACAGCAGCCGGGTTTTGTGCAGCCCCGTCCACCCCTTCTGCGACGGCCACGAAAGCGCCCGCCAGCCCCGTGACCCGGGTGCCGGCGATGATAGCGGTCTGCGCCAGATCAATGGTGAAGTCACGCGACTCGAAGGGCTGCCCGTTGGGCGGCAGCTCGGCCCGGGCGCTGCTCGCGCTGCTCAGCAGAAGACCTACCGCGAATGGAAGCCCCAGGTGCCTCACCGCGCGCGCTCGCGAGCGAGGCGCAGCTCCGTCTGTAAGACGCCGATCAGGACGCCGACGGCACCCAGCGCAAACAACACCAGCATGGGGCCGAGCACCCCGAGCGCCGCAGCGAGCAGCGTGAGCAACACGAACGTATCGCGCTTGAAGAGCGGCGCAAGCTTGGCGAGGCGCCCCGCGCCTTGTCCCTGGCTGAGCGGGTAGCGCAGCAGATCGCCAGAGCCGATGCGCAGCAGGTAGCGGTACTCGAGCCCACTGCCGATGACGCCGCAAAGCACCGTCACGCCGCCCGCGAGCAAGTACCAGGGCGAGCCACTGGCGCGAAAGAGACCCAGCGCCGCCCCGCCGAAGAAGCTGTAATTGGTGAGATCGTCGCCGATCGTGTCCAGCCACTCACCGAGCAGCGAGCCCTGATGGCTCACGCGGCTGATCTCGCCGTCACAGCCGTCGAGCACGCTTTGTGCTTGAAAGAGCGCCGCCCCGGCCAGCATGCTCGCATAGGTGCCGCGCGCCGCCAGCCACGCGCCGGCCAAGCCCACAGCGAGAATGCCGAGCGACAGCTGATTGGGGCGAAGCGGCGTCTGGACGAGCAGCCGCGATAGCGCAAGCGAGACGTAGCGATTGAGCCAGCGCGAGGTCCAACCGTCCTGCGGTTTGCGGAGCGAGCGGAACAGGGCGCGTTCGGCGCGTCGTTTCGAGGCTGCGTCCACCACGTCAATAGGCTCGAATCCCCACGCCACCGCGTGCTCGACCGGATCGGTCACCAAATCGCGCTCACCCGCCGAGTCGAGCAGCGTCGGGGACGCAGCAATGTGACGAAAGAGCCCGCGATGCACCAGCCAGCTTGCCGGAACCCGAAGGCGGCGCGCACCCACGGGCGCCTCACTGGCCGTAAGCACCGGTGTGCGCAGGCGAGGGTCGTCTAGAGCAGCACGAGCCGACTCGGCATCGGCCTCGAGCACGAGGGCCTGCGCACCCGCTGCCTGGGCGTCGAGAGCAAGGCGCAAGGCGAGCGGGAGCCCTCCGAGCCGTAGGAGCGGGTTGCCGGCGGGCCGGCTCAGGACGAGTACCCAGGTCACAGAAACGGCCGAGCATAGCCGTAGTTTGCCGCTCCGCGCACGCTGCTCCGCGGGATTTGGGGTTCCCGAGGGCCTGTCGTTCTCGAGGCGGGCGTTCCTGCAGCGCGTTGGTATAGTGCGGGCGTGTCGTACTCCGCTGAGTTCCGCTGCTTTGCCGGGTGTGAAGGCGCCTGGCCGGTCACACGCCCTATCTATCGCTGCCCCAAGTGCGGCGGCCTGTTACAGGTCGTCCACGACATCGAGGCCTTGAGTGATCGCAGCGGAGCGGCCTGGATGCGCGTCTTCGACGAGCGTTATCGGCAGAACGCCTGGCCTTACGGCTCGGGGGTGTGGGGCAAGCGCGAATGGGTGATGCCGCAGATGCCCAACGACTGCATCGTATCGATGTACGAAGGCGGCACGAATCTGTTCTGGGCGGACCGCTATGGCAGCTCGCTCGGGCTGAACGACCTCTGGGTCAAGCTTTGCGGCAATAGCCACTCCGGATCCTTCAAGGATCTGGGCATGACGGTCCTGGTGAGCGTCGTTCGCATGGCGGTGCGCGAGGGGCTCAAGGTCAAAGCCATCGCCTGTGCTTCCACGGGCGACACGAGCGCGTCCTTGGCCGCTTACGGCGCCGCGGCGGGTCTACCGGTCGTCGTCTTGCTGCCGCGGGGCAAGATCTCCACCGCGCAGCTCGTGCAGCCGCTGGCGCATGGCGCGCTCGTTCTGGGGCTCGACACCGACTTCGACGGCTGCATGGAAATCGTGCAGCGGCTGGCAGCCGAGGGCCTGGTCTACCTGGCCAACTCCATGAATCCGCTGCGCCTCGAGGGGCAGAAGACCGTGGGCATGGAGATCGTGCAGCAGTTCGACTGGCAAATCCCGGACTGGATCATCTTGCCGAGCGGCAACCTCGGCAACGCATCCGCCATGTACGCTGGTTTCAAGATGCTGCGCGATCTGGGCGTCATCAGTCGCTACCCGCGGCTGGTGGTGGCGCAGGCCGAGAACGCCAACCCGCTTTACCGCGCCTGGTCACAGGGCAAACGTGAGGTCGAGGCGATCCAGGCGCGGCCGACGCTGGCAACCGCCATTCAGATTGGCAACCCGGTGAGCGCGCCCCGTGCGATCCAAGCGCTCGAAGCCATGAACGGCATGGTGGAGCAGGCGAGCGAAGAGGAGCTCTGCGAGGCGGCGGCGCGCGCCGACCGCACCGGCATGTATACCTGCCCGCACACGGCCGTCGGGCTCGCCGTTCTCGAAAAGCTGGTGGCCCGCAAGGTCATTCAGGGCAGCGATCGGGTGGTGTGCGTCTCCACCGCTGCCGGTCTGAAGTTCACGGAGTTCAAGGTCCGCTATCACGACCGACAGATTGAGGGGGTGAGTGCCAAGCAGGCCAACCCTGCCGTCTACTTGCCCGCGGACTTCGGTCGCGTGGTCGACGCGATCGAGCATCGCTTCGGCTGAGCTCGGCGCCCAGCTCACCACAGGCTCGGTCGCTCGGGCGTCAGTGTCACGCGAGCCGTGCGGCTCGCGTGACAGATGATGACGCTGAAGCGTGAGTGACTCAGAAACGCAAACGGGCGCTGGCACCGCCGCCGGTGCGGCCCGCGTAGCCGTCGAGCTCCACTTTGAGCGGCTGCCTGCGCGCGCTGGTGTTCTCACGGGGCCCTGGATCGCTGCTGGTCAGCAGCACGATGCCCGTCACCCCCAGCGTGATCGCGACGCCGAATGCCATGTCCGAGATCAGCGCGTTGCGCTCGGTATCGTCCGCTGCGCTCGCGCTGGGTCGGTCGTCGTAATCACTCTTGGCGCTGAGCGCCATGATACCGACGAAGCTGCGCAATCCCGAACCCGCCGCGCCGATGGCGAGCGTGATGAACGCCGGCGTCATGCTGCGCTTCTCCGGGGCGGGCGGCGGCAGCACCGGAGCGGGCAGGGGCGGCGGCTCTGCCACGGGCGGGGCAGGCGGCGGAACGGCCGCAAGCTCGAGCCGCTGCTCGAGCTTCTCACCGGGCTTGGCCTCGAGCTCGACCTCGCGCGTTTCGTAACCGGTGGCGCTCAGCGTGAGTCGATGCGGCCCAGGTGGCAGCTGCAACGTGAGGGGGGTCGTGCCGGGTTGTGGTTTGCCGTCGACCGATACCACCGCACCGGCGGGAGTCGTGATGACCTCGACATGCGCGACCAGCTGCTGCTTGAGCTCGATGACACGGCCGCGGGCCTCGATGATCTTGTCTTCACCAGCACGTGATGCGTCAGGGCTCGCGATGAAGCTTTCGTAGGCAGCGACGGCTTCGGCAAACTTCGATTGTTGATCGAGGCTCTTGGCCATCCAGTACTGCGCGTGCGGCGAGGCAATGAGCTGGTTGGCCTCGGCGAACGCCGTCTGCGCCGTTGCATAGTCGCCTGCTGCAAAGGCTTTCTCGCCTTGCGTATAGGCTTTGCGCGCCGCGTCGCGGGTCTTTTTGTCAGGCGGCGCCGGTTTCGCCTCGCTGGTTTGCGGCGTCGCCGGCGTCGCGGCCGGCTTCGGGGCCGCGACGGGTGCGCTCCCCGTCGCAGGGCTTGCGGGCGAGCTTCCGGACTGGGCGTGAACCACTGGCGCGGTAGTGAGCGCACACAGGCTCACGACCACTCCTACGGCGGTCATTCGAGAAAAGGGGCTAAAACGAATATTCTGCATGGCAGCAAGTCTCCGCGGCCTCGCGGGGTTCGGCCGGCATCGAGAGGCTAGACCGCGAGGAACTCCGGGGACAAGCCCCGCTTTGGCTATAGTGTGAGGACCGACCTTCTCGGCGTGACTCGGCCTCGGCGTAGCCGTCATGGATCCTTCACCGACCTCTGACTTTCCTGCATCCAGGGCCGACCCTGCGGAGCCGCTGGGCGCGCTTGGTTTCAGGGGCATGCCCACGCGGACGCTCCCCCCACCCGAGTGGACCGGGCTCGAGGGCGCCCGCCCCGCGGCTCCGGTCGCCCTTCTGGCGTACGATCGCGGGGAAAGCATCGCGCGCCGCTCCGGGCCCCGAGCGGAGCTCGAATCCTTGCTGGCGCGCCGCCGAGCGGCGAGCGCCGCAGGCGATGCCTCCGCCGAACGAGCGGCGGCTGCGGCGCTGGCGCGGGCTCTGAGCGCGCGTGGCACCGAGCTAGACCAGGCGATCAAGCTTGGCCGGCGTGCGCTGTTGCTGGGGGACGATCCAGTGCTGCGCGAGGAGCTTGCCGGCTGGTTCACGTTGCTGGGCGAGCCGGCCTTGGCTGCCGCCACCCTGCGCGCGCTGGTAACGGAAGACTCCCCGCAACAGAC
>DASQDA010001120.1:0-14909 GCA_035634435.1 Polyangiaceae bacterium | reverse complement strand
CGGTTGGCCGGCGTTGTGATTGCGCACCGTACCGACGAACACGACGCTGCCACCCGCTTCAGGGCGGTCTACCGCGCGCAACACTTGCTCGACGCTGAGCGGCCGCTCCCACACGGCGAAGCGCTCCGTGGACGCTGCGCTGTCACTCGCCCGGCGATAGTCGCCGCTCTTGCCGCCCGACTTCTCTGCCAGGGCGGTCGGACCAATCTGCATCGTGCGGTCGAAGGCCTTGAGCATGTCGTAGACCGTGAGCGCCGCGATGGAAGCGGCCGTCAGCGCTTCCATCTCGACACCCGTCCGATCGAACGCCTCCACCTCCGCTCGAAGGTCGAGCGCACAGCAAGCTCGGTCGAGGCTCAGGATGACATCGACACGCGTGAGCGAGAGCGGGTGGCACAGGGGCACCAGCTCGGAGGTGCGCTTGGCCGCCATGATACCGGCCAGGCGAGCCGTGCCGAGCACGTCCCCCTTGGGCGCGTCGGCGCGCTCTAGACGGGAAAATGCGGCGGAGCTCATGCTGACTCGGCTGGTGGCAACGGCCCGCCGAAAGCTTGCCTGCTTGGCGCTGACGGAGACCATGCGAGCGGCTCCGGCGGCGTCCAGGTGTGTCGAGTGGGCGCTCTCGCCGACAATTTCGTCGTATGCGGCGGCGAGCCGCCCAGGGCTTGGCGAGGGCAGCGTCTTCATCAGAGCGTAGCGATCGAGCGGCCGGAGCGCGCTCCATACCGCCGCGCTCAGCGGCCGCTCTGGGCCGAGCGCCACACCGAGGGCGTCGGGCACGGTCTCGGGCGCAGGGTCCGGGCGTGGTGCGCACGTCGATACTACGGCGCCTGCGCGGCGCACGCGGCCCTGCACGAGCTCGACGTTCACGCTTGGCTCGCTGCCAAGCTCGACTAGAGCGCGGCGCAGCTCGAGCGACCAGCTACGCCAGTCCGCCAGTGACGGCTTGATCCCTGCCGCGTCCGCAGCACGCCGCGCCGGCAGCGGCATGAGGTCCAGATCCTCGCCGATGGCTTCGAAGGCGTACAGCACCATGCGGGTGACGCTAGCACCGCGGGCTCGCTCGCCGCGAGGCCTGTGCTAGCACAACCTGCGTGACCGACGGCTCGAGCGCGCTTCTGACGGACCGGCGGGGCCGCGCCTTGCGTGACCTGCGCGTCAGCGTCACCGACCGCTGCAACTTCCGTTGCGGCTATTGCATGCCTCGGGAGCACTTCCCTCACGGCCACGTGTTCCTGCCGCGCGAGCAGCTGCTGCGGTTCGAGGAAATCGCGCGTTTCGTGCGCGTGGCGAGCAGCGTCGGTGTGCGCAAGGTTCGCCTCACCGGCGGCGAGCCTTTGCTACGAGCGGAGCTACCGCGCCTGGTGGCGCTGCTCAGCTCGCTGCCGGACGTCGAGGTCGCGCTGACGACCAACGGATCGTTGCTGGCGAGGCACGCTGCGGCCTTGGCCGACGCCGGCCTGCGACGCATTACCGTGAGCCTCGACGCGCTGGAGCCGCAGGTCTTCCGCACGATGAGCGACTCCGAGGTTCAAGTAGAGCATGTCCTCGAGGGCATCGAGGCCGCGCGCCGCGCAGGGCTCGCTCCCTTGAAGGTGAACGCCGTCATCCGCCGAGGCATGAACGATCACCAGATCGTGCCGCTCGCTGCTTACTTCAAAGGCAGCGGCATCAGCATCCGCTTCATCGAATACATGGACGTGGGCATCACCAACGGCTGGCGTCTCGACCAAGTGGTCAGCGGCGCCGAGATGGTGGCGCGTATCGACGCCGTGTTCCCGCTTCAGGTGGTGCCCACCGAGAGCGAGGGGGAGGTCGCGCGCCGCTATCGCTACCTCGACGGCAGCGGCGAGGTGGGCGTGATCACGAGTGTCAGCAAGCCCTTTTGCGATGGCTGCTCGCGCCTGCGCCTCTCCTCCGATGGGCAGCTCTATACGTGCCTGTTCGCGACCCAGGGGCACGACCTGCGAGCACTGATGCGGGGCTCTGCGGAGGACGCGGCGGTGCACGGCTTCCTGCGCGAGCTGTGGGAGCGGCGCGAGGACCGCTATTCCGAGCTGCGCACCGGCCGTACGCGGCAACTCCCGCGCGTCGAGATGAGCTACATCGGAGGCTAGCGAGCACGGCCGGCTGCGTGGCGTGCAGCGGGCCCTCAGCGCGGGCGCTCGTAAACCCAGGTGATGGGAACGCCGTCGTAGGTGGCAATCAGCGCCGGTGTGGTCGTGCCGTAATCGACCCAGATCTGATACTCCACGCGCCCCATGTGCGGTTCGTGGTGATAGAGCGCGAGCTGGGAAGCGTGGATGGCCAGGGTACCGTGCAGGTCACTGCGGAGCCTGCCATCGCGCACGAACATATCCCAGCTTTGCAGGGCGGTGTCGTGCACGTAAACGTGCGCGTCGGGCGGGGCCCGCCGATTCAGATATGGACTCACCGCCTGCGTGGTGTAACCCCAGAACGTGCGATTGAATCCCATCGTGGCGGCCCCAGGAGCACCGCCGACCAGGGGCGTATAAAACGATAAACCCCAGGGGTGCGAGTGCGCCGTCCTCAGCAGCGGACCAAGTAAAAAGGAGGCGAACGCCAGCGGCTTTACCCAGCGCTCCGCGACCGGGCGCCCACGGACCAAGGGAGCCAGCTCCGCCGCCACTCGGAAGAAGCCGCGGGCGGCGAGCAGGCACAGGAAAGGATAAGCCGTGAGCCAGTGCTTGGTGCCACCGAAGATGGGCGTATTGGCCGAAAGCCAGGGCAGGTAGTTGATCAGCACCGCCAGCAGCCAGAGCAAGTCCGTGCTTGTCCGCGCGCCAGGCAGCATGGCCTCTGTCGCACCGACGGTGCGAAGGCTGCGCCAGGCGGCTTGGGCGGAGTCGAAGACGCCGAGCGTGAAGAGCAGCAGCGTCGCGAGCGGCACCGTCGCCAAGGTCATGAGCCATGCGTAGGCGAGCGGCATGGGCGGCTTCCAGTAAGTGCGCCCTAGAAACTCCATGTTGTAATACTCGTGACCCGTATGGAAGGCGACGTACTCGGTGAGCCGCTCCAGGGTGTCGAACCAGATCCAGGGCCAGCCGGCGTAAAACAGCAGTGGACCGAGCAGCAGCAGAATCCCAAGGGCGCGCGGCAAGGGCCATTCGCCAGCGCGCAAGCGCCGGAGGGAGCTGTGGCCCTGCGCGAGCGCGAAATGCAGGCAAATGGCAATCGGCAGTAGCCACGCGTTGTGCTTCGTGTTCAGCAGCAACCCAAAGCAGAGTGCAGCCAGCAGCGCCGAAACGTAGCTGCGTTTCTCCAGTGAACGTTGATAGGCGTAGGCAGTGGTGAGCCAGAGCGCAGCAACGGGCATATCGAACGCAGCGAGGTGCGAGTGAAAGAAGACGCGCGGCATCAGCGCCAGCGAGAGCGCCGCAAGCAGTCCGCCCCAACGTCCCATCGCGCGGCTGCCCCAAAGAAAAGTGACGGCAACGCCGAGCGAGCTCACCAGCATGCCGCCCAGTCGGTACGCGCTACCCGGGGTGGGAATCAGCGCCAGCTGCTCGTAAAAAAGCTGGTGGCAGAGGGCGAAGGTCAGCTTCATGAGCGCCGGATGCTCGTGATTCACGGCCCAGAAGCGGTCGACGTTTGCGCGCGTGAGCGCGACGCTCGGATCATGAAAGAGGAGGTCGAGCCAGCCGCGGTAGGCGCGCGCTGCCTGAAAGTAAAAGCCTTCGTCACGCGCGTACCCGAGGTCACCCGTGCTCGCCAGCAGCAGCGCAACGTACGCGGCCGCTAGCGCCAGCGCCACACCTCGGTCCAGTGCTCGGGAGCCCGGTTCGCTCCGAATGAGATCCCGTATCACAGCATCTCCGCGCTGAAGCAGAGCTCGCGTGCCGGCAACGAGGCACTGCGCACCTCGAAACGCACGGGGCCCCTCGCGGGCAGGCTCGCGGGCAGCGCAAACTCGAATGGTTGAAACCCCCGGTGCGGTTCAAAGGCCTGGGCGGCAACCGAACGACCCGCAACGTAGAGGCCCAGCTCGACCGCAGCCCCATGCTCGTCGCGCGCGAGCAGATGGGTGAAACCCGCGGCACCACGGATGCGCCTGCCGAATGGGACGTCCGCGAACTCCAGCCGAAGCACGCCTTCATCCGGCGGCTGAACAAAGAGGCAGCGCCTCGGGCGGTAGTGCTGATCGTCCATCACCGTCACGCCGACCAGGAAGCGCTCGCCGCCCGAGCAGCGAAAACGCTCGCGCGGATACGTCACATGACCTCCCAGGCCCCCCGCGCTGGAGCGCCCCTGCTGCGTGTAGCGGCACGGCAGCTCGGAGCCGTCGCGCAGCTCGGTCACTTGCAGGAGAGGCGCTCGAGCGTTGGCGAGGAAACGGTAGAGCGCGTGTAGCGGCGCTGGGTTCCGCAAACGACGAATGAGAAACGGGCCGGATCGTTCGATGGCGACCTGCGTGAAATGCCCGACCTCGGGAGCGTGCTCGCCGAGCAGCCCCACCTCGAGCGCCCCCGCATAGCTCGTGGCATCCATGCGCCCGAGGTCCGCAAGGGGCATGCGCTGCTCGCCGAGCACCTGACGGGCCAGCGGCTCCGCCCACTGCGGCGCAACCACGAGCAGGTCGCCCGGACGCCGCACGGCGTCGACGGCAGCTGGCAGGTCGCGCCACTGGCCCGCGGTCGGCGCGCGCTGGCTGAAGTAGTAATGGGCGCCCAGCTCCGCCAGCGCAACCACCGGCAACACGAGCCAAAGGAGCCGCCGGCGCAGCATGGCGATGGCGGGAAGGTGCCACAAAACGTGTTACGTTGCCGGGCCTCGATGTCCTTTGCAGAGCGCTTTCTGGTTGGTGCCCGAGAGATCCTCCTGCGGCTGGACGGGGCGGCGATCGAAGCCGCCATCCAGGAGCTGGTCGCCGTGCGCGAGCGCGGCGGGCGCCTGTTCATCCTCGGCGTCGGCGGCAGCGCAGCCAACGCGTCCCACGCGGTGAATGACTTCCGTAAGTTATGCGGCATCGAGGCTTATGCGCCCACTGACAACGTGGCAGAGCTCACCGCACGTACGAACGACGAAGGGTGGGAAAGCACGTTCGCAGCTTGGCTTGCGACCAGCCGACTCGCCGACCGAGACTTGATATTGGTATTCAGTGTCGGAGGGGGCGATCTCGCTAGGAACGTGAGCCCGAATCTGGTGCGTGCACTCGAGTTTGCGCAGCAGCGAAGAACGCCGGTAATTGGCATTGTGGGCCGAGATGGTGGCATGACGGCGAAGATCGCCAGCGCCTGTGTCCTGGTCCCGACAGTCGATCCAGCGCTGGTGACCCCGTACACCGAGGCTTTCCACGGCGTCATCGCGCATCTGCTGGTCTCGGATCCGCGTCTGCAGGTGAGTGCCACCAAGTGGTGATACGCGCTTTGTGAATGCGCCCTTGACTACGCATTACTTGACGCCGTGCAAAGTCTGACCCCACTGTGCGCCCGTTGGTGTGGGAACCGAGCGCCCGCCCGAACTTCCTTTCCACGCTCGCGGTGAGACCATGAACCAAAAAGCGATTGCGGGCGTGTCCGCGCTTGCCTCACTCTGCTTGGCTGCACCCGCGTTCGCGCAGGCAGCGGACCTCAGTGTGCGTGCCGATAGCGCGGGCGTGACTAGCTCAGCCAGCAGCAGCGCGCCCCCGGCTCCGAGCGCTCCTCAGCTGCAGGACCCGAGCTTGGCGCGACGGCCTGCGCTCTTCGAGCTGGGCATCTTCGGCGGCATCTTCTTTCTTTCCAAGCAACACGCCTTGATCGATCGCCTGCCTCACGAGGCCTACGAGCGACCGGCAGCCGAGATTGGCGCGCGCTTCGCCTTCTTGCCGCTCCCCGCTCTCGGCCTCGAAGCGGAAGGCGCCGCGATGCCCACAGAGACCGAGAGCGGAATCTCGGGCGGGCTGTGGGCCTGGCGAGGACACCTCATCGCGCAAATCCCCGGCCACACGATCACCCCGTTCGCGGTGCTCGGTATGGGCGGTCTAGGCGGCGGCAGCCGCGAGATGGGCAGCGATCTGGATCCCGCCGTGCACTTCGGCATCGGCGCCAAGCTAGCGCTGGACGAATTCATTGCTCTGCGACTGGATGTTCGGGACACGCTCAGCCAGAAGTTCGACGCTGACCAGGGGACACAGACGCATCACCCCGAGGCTCTGCTCGGCCTGAGCTTCAGCCTGCGTCCCACCAAGACGCGCGCTCCCGCGCAGCCGGTAGGCCCGGTCGACACCGATCGCGACGGCTTCTTCGATCCCAGCGACCGCTGTCCGACCGAGCCAGGGCCCGTCGAGGGCTGCCCCGTTCGCGACACGGACGGCGATGGCGTGTTCGACGACAAGGACGCCTGCCCGAGCGAGGTCGGCAAGGCACCGTGTGGCTGCCCGCTTCGCGATGCGGACGGGGACAAGGTCATCGACGAGCTCGACCGCTGCCCCAAGGAGCCAGGACCCATCGAGGGCTGCCCCGACCCAGACGCGGACCGCGATGGCATCTTGTTGCCCACCGACCGCTGCCCCGATCAGCCGGAAACCAAGAACAGCTACGACGACGCTGACGGTTGCCCGGACGAGGTACCGGAGAAGGTCCGAAAGTTCACCGGCGTCATCGCTGGCATCGAGTTCGACACGGGCAAGGCCACCATCCGCCGCGTTTCGAGCGCCACGCTCGATAATGCAGCTCTGCTGTTAAAGCAGTTCCCGCGGCTTCGCGTGCTCATCACCGGCCATACCGACACGGTCGGCGAGCGCGAGATGAACATCGAGCTCTCCAGGAGCCGAGCCGAATCGGTGAAAGCCTACATCGTGTCGCAAGGCATCGACCAGACGCGTATCGAGACGCGCGGCGCCGGGCCCGACGAACCGATTGCCGACAACAAAACCGCCGCTGGCAAGCAGAAGAACCGACGCATCGAGTTCAAGCTGATTACCGAGGCCCAGACTCCTCCGAACGAGGCCCAAGCTCCTCAGAAAGGCCAGCCGTGAAGCCCTCTTTTTTCGCCGCGAGCGCGCTCGTCGCGCTGCCGTTGATTACCCTTCCCGCACTCGCGCAACAGGCGCCTGAAGGACTGCGACAGGTGCAGCCCGTCAGCCAAGGGCGCGAAGACGTTGCCGTTCAAGGGTTCGAGGCGCCCGCCGTCGTGGACCCCGCTCACGAGGACGACGCCACCGAGCTGAAGCTCTCGGCCGGTGGACTTCTGACGAGCGGCAACACCAGCACGCTGGCCGTCACCTCTGCGGGAAGGTTCCGCTCGCGTCGCGGGATGAACCAGCTCTCCGCGGCGGCTTCGGCCAACTACGGCGAAGCGGCGCCCCCCGGCACGGACGATCGCCAGACGAACGTCGAAAACTATCAGGGCCGCATTCGCTACGACCGTTTCCTGACCCCTGGGGTTGCACTGTTCATCGCGCTCTCGGCGCTGCACGATCGCTTCCAGGGTCTGGAGATGCGGCTCAACCTCGACCCGGGTCTGGCCCTCTACATGGTGGACGAGCCCAAGCATCGCTTGTGGTTGGAGCTCGGCTACGACCTGCAGCAGGACTACCGCACGCGGGAAGCCATCGACCTGGCCCTGGCGGAGGACAACGTCGTTCTGGAGCGTACCGAGGTGCGCCACAGCGGCCGTTTCTTCGCGGGTTACTCGAACAACTTGAGCGAGGCGGTCACCTTCGACACCGGCCTCGAATACCTGCAGGCGTTCACCGAGACCGAGAACTACCGGCTCAACTGGGACGTGGGGCTGACGTCCTCGATTGGGGGGAACTTCTCGCTCGGGGCGGCCTTCAACCTCCGCTATGACCACAATCCCCTGCCCGGAATCCGCACCACGGACACCACGACGTCCATGAGCCTGATCTACCAGCTGCTCTAGACGAGACCGCGGGCGCCCCGAGCCGATGACGCTTGGGGCGCCCCGCTCTCAGGCTTGGAGTAAGCTCCGGGCCCTGCGTGTGGCTGACCGCTGTGCTCCAGAAGCTTTGCCCGCAGCCTGAGCGCGGTCTGCCAGCAGCGTCGCTCGCTGCTCGTCGACTCGGCCGTGCGTTGACGCTGCTGGCGAGCCTCTGGTTTCTCGCGGTCGGGCTGTGGGAGATTGGCGCGCCTTTCGGGGCGGGTCACTACGCCGCCGCCTCTGCGGTGACCCTGGCCGGCGAGAACATGCTGCGCCTGCCGACCTGGTTTCCGATCACCGAGCACGTGCTCGGCGCCGCTAGCGGCGCCGATTGTTACTGCCATCACCCGTTCGGCATCTTCTGGACCGCGGCGCTCTTCGTCGGTGTCCTCGGGCATCACGACTGGGTGTGCCGCTTGCCTGCCGTGCTGTTGAGCGCGTTGACACCGGCGCTGCTCTGGGCTCTAGGCCGCGCGCTCTGGGGGCCGCTCGCGGGCGCGCTGGCTGCGCTGGCGTTCGTCTTCACGCCCATCGCGCTCGCCTACGCCAACTTCAACGCCCTCGAGGTGCCCGTCATCTTCGGGACGCTGCTTTCAAGCCTTGGTTACGTGCGCTTTCAGCAAACGAGCGAACGGCGTTTCTCGTTGCTCACCCTTGGCGCGCTCGTCTACGCGCTCAACGCGGACTGGGCTGCCTACGTGTACGGAGCGGGTCTCGTGGCGTTGCTGTCGCTGCGCAGCTTCATTCCCGCTCTGCGACCAGAACCCTCGCGCTTGCGAGCGAGCCGAAACTTGCTGCTCGGCCTGGTCGCGGTGCTGCTGATAACGGGCGGCTTCTACCTTTTCGCCCTGCACGAGCTTGGGCAGCTGTCCCGGCTACTCGGGCAGGGGCGCGCCCGCTCTCGCGGCTTCGACCTGCCCCTGCTCGAGGTGCTGGCCGCGCGCCGTTATTGGCTCGAATTGATGTTCACGCCCCTCGCCCTCGCGGTCTGCCTGCTGTCAGCCCCGTTGCTCGCGGCCCGCGTCATTGCGCGCCGCTGCGAGCTCGAGGCCGTGCCCCTGGTGCTGCTCGCGATGGCTGTCTTTCAGTACCTGGTGTTCAAGCAAGGCGCCGACGTTCACATCTTCTGGCCGCACTATTTCGCGCCCTTCTTCGCCTTGTCGGTGGGCCTGCTCGCACACGGTCTCCAAGAGCTGGGGCAGCGCGCTCGGCGGCGGTTTGCGCTCCAGACACCTGCCAGCGTGCTCGTGCTGGGCGCCGCGCCCTGGGCGTTGGGGCTCATGATCCCGCTGGCGATGGCGCGCGATGCACTGACGACGCTCGTTTATGCGCGGAAGACCGCTGGGCGCTTCAACGAGGGCGGACGTTTCATGCAACCGGACAAGGATAAGGTGGCGATGATGGCGTGGCTCGCCCGCCGCACTCGGCCCGGACAGGTGGTGGGACTGGCTCCCAACATGCGGCAGTCGCTGTGGGTGCCATGGGTGCTCGGACGTCCGGTGCACACGAGCCGGCAGCCGTTCGCGGCAGGAGCAACCACGTTCGTCACCGATGGGCGCTTCGAGAGCGCGAGCGTGCTGCGCCGCCTGGCCCGCCGCTGGCGCACCACCGTGGTCGGCCCCTTCTGGATCGCCGAGCGAGCGAGCCCAGCGGGCCTTACCGGCGCCTTCAGCATCGAGCGGCGCGCGCCCGAGGGTCTCGAGCGCTTTTTCGTCGCTTCTACCCACGCGGTCCACGAGGTCGTGGCCGATGCGTTTGCCACGTGGGAGCTCGCCGCGCACTTCGATGGCACGGCGGAGCCCCGGGCGTTGCCCGAGCCGCGAGACCTCGAACAGCAGCGCATCGCGCATAACTTCGCTCTGGAGCGCGGAGATCTTGCACGGGCCAAGGAGCTCCGCGAAAGGCTCCTGCGAGCCCTGGACACGCGCAGCAGGACTCGCTACGCGGACGGAACGAGCTTGCTCGGCTGCCGCTACGAGGCTGGCAGCTCCGACGTGCTCAGCGTCTTGTTCGAAGCTTCCGGTCCTGCCAGCCTGGGGTTCGTGATGCACGCGCGTGTCGTCGAGAGGATGCCGTACTCGCTGGTTCCCATGGACGAGCTCGAGCGGGAGCTCGGGTCGCCCCCCGCAATCCCGCGCAGCAGCTGGAAGCCAGGTTACCTGTATTCGTCCGTGACCGAGCTGCTCAAGCGACCCGGCACGGAGCAGTTCTACGGCAGCTGGCGTAGCCTCGAGCCGCTGCCCGCTGACATCGTCGCCGACGCCGAGCGAAGGGTGTTGCTGTTGAGCCTGCCGCCGTGAGCAGAAGCGCGCGCGACGCACCCTCCGCAGCGGCTGTTCGCCCTCTGCGGAGGGGCGCGGCCCCGCTCCTCGCGGCAACCGCGGTCGGCCTCGTCAGCGGCGCTGCCGAGGCCTGGGTGATCGCCGTGCGGGAACGTCCGCCAGCTCTGAGCCTGCTCGCGGTGGCGGGCGTTGCACAAGCGCTCGCATTGGCGGCTATCGTCGCCGTGCTGTTGAGCTGGCGGTTGCTCCAGCCCGGCGCTCACGCCGACGGCCGCCGCTCGCCTCTGACGCTCACGCCTGACATCACGATCGGTGACCTGGTCGCCGCCGCTGGTGTGGTGCTGCCCATCGCCTTCGCGCTGCTCTGGCAGGTGGTGCTCTGGCACCTGCGCAGCTTCAAAAACCAAGAGCTCCTCGCTTTGCTGATCGCCGCCGTCGGCGTGTTCGTGAGCGGGCTCGCTGGACTGCTCGTGGTGCGCTTGATGCGGTTGGCAACCACAGCTCGCCGGCGGCTGGGTGACGGCCGGCGCGCACGCGTTCTACCGCTCCTGCCTGGCTTCGCCGTGACTTTCAGCGTGGCCGCTTGGGTGCTCAGCGCGGCGAGCCCGGGACTGCGACAGCTCGATCCTGCGTTGCTCGGCTTCTCGTGGCTGATCGGCCTGACGCTCGCGGCTTTCGTGTGGGTGCGACGTTCGCGGACAGCACCCAGCTGGCCCATGGCGGTGGCGACAGCGGCTGGGGCGCTGATGCTAGGAGCGACCGCTGCGTTACTCGCCCCCGGCGCCTGGGAGAGCCTGGCGCGCTCTGGCAGCTGGTCGCGTGTTGCAGTTCGCAGCTTGCGAGTGCTGAGCGATCTCGACGGCGACGGCTACTCGGGATTGTTTGGCGGGGGCGACTGTGCGCCACGGGACTCCAAGGTGCATCCCGGCGCGCGGGAGATCCCCAAGGACGGTGTGGACAACAACTGCGTGCACGGCGACGGTGGACGCTGGCCATGGCCACGCGCGAAGGCAAGTGCCGTGCGGCCCCCAGAGCTGGCACGAGGGTTGAGCTTCCTCCTCATCACGATCGAGACGTTGCGCGCGGACCGCGTCTCGTTTCTCGGCTACTCGCGGGCGACCACCCCCCGGCTGAGCCAGCTGGCCCGGGAAGCGATCGTGTTCGAGCGCCTCTACACCCCGGCCCCCTCCACGCGCCTGTCCCTCGCCGCGCTACTCTCGGGCATACCCCCCTCGCGCATTGCATGGAAGAACCAGGCCCAACGCAAGCAGATGCGCCGCATCGGTGCGAACACGCCTTGGTTGCCCGAAACGCTTTCCGGCGCGGGCTACACGACCTTGGCGGTTCATACTAGCTTTCGCGCGTTCACGGCCGCCGAGAGCGCCGGATTCGATCGCGGCTTTCAGCATTACGACAGCAGCACGCCGCTCGTTTACAGCGGCGGAACCATGCGAGGCTTCCCCGGCCAGGAGCAGGTGGATCGCGCGCTAACCTTGCTCGACACGCACGGACGAGCACCCTGGTTTCTATGGCTGCACCTGGTCGAGCCTCACTACGTGTACGAGCAATCACCCGCGGTAGCTTCTTTCGGCAGCGATGAGCAGGCGCTCTATGACGCCGAGATTGCGGAGGCAGACCGCCAGGTAGGCCGCCTGGTGGACGGGCTCTCCGCGCGCGGGCTACTGGACGAAACCGTGCTGCTCGTGTGCGGCGATCACGGCGAAGAGTTCGGTGAGCACGGGAATCGCTGGCACGGGAGCAATCTGTACGACCCACAGGTTCGCAGCGCCGGGTTGCTCCGCGCCAAAGGACTGACCCCCGCCCGCTTTACGGCACCCGTGACGCTGACGGACTTTGCGCCAACCGTGCTGGACGTGCTGGGCGTGAACGCCGATTGGCAGCGCTATGAGGGCCGCAATCTACTGCCTGCATTCAGCGGAGGTGATCTGCCCCCTACCCCGCTGATCCTCGAGAGCTTCAAGGTGGACAGCGGCGCGGAGTACCAGCTGGCTTTGGTAGACTATCCTCTGAAGGTCATCTATTCCGCCACGAGCTCCACCTTGAGACTCTACAATCTATCCATCGACCCCGCCGAGCGCCACGATTTGTATCCCGCGAACGATTCTCCCTCACGCGCGCTCGTCGAACGCCTCTATCAGACGCTGGAGAGCGCGCCCGCCTGGGCCAGCTCCAGCCGAGGCTCGCCGTGAAGCTCGAACGAGTGTGCGTCATCGGCGGCGCAGGTTTCATCGGCAGCCACCTGGTCGAGCGGCTCGTCAGCGAAGCGCAGGTGACCGTTTACGACAACCTGTCCATTGGTCGGCGCGCGTTCATTCAGCCGGCTCTCGATAGCGGGCGGGCTCGGCTCGTCGTCGGCGACGTCTTGGACCTGCCGCTGCTCGAGGAGACGCTCGCCGGGCACGACCTGGTGGTGCACCTGGCGGCAAACCCCGAAGCCCGCTGGGGGCTCGACAATCCCAGGCTGGATCTGGAACAGGGCACCATCGCCACCTGGAACGTTCTGGAGGCCATGCGGCGTCGAGCCGTACCGCGCCTGGTGCTCGCCTCGTCCGGGACCGTCTACGGGGACACCGCGAAGTCCTGCAGCGAAGCGGATTTGGGCTGCCTCCCCATCTCGCTCTACGGCGCCAGCAAGCTTGCCGGCGAAGCTCTGGTCAGCGCCTTCGTCGAGTGCTTCGGCCTCCACGCCTGCATCTTCCGCTTCGGCAATGTGGTCGGACCGCGCGGAACGCATGGCGCAGCTCTCGACTTTTTGAGGAAGCTCAAGAGCACGCCCGCAGAGCTCGAGGTGCTGGGGGACGGGCGGCAGTCGAAGCCCTATGTTTACGTCAGCGACTGTGTGGAGGGCATCTTGTTCGGCCTCGAGCACGCGACGCTCCCCCTCTCGATCTTCAACATCGCGCCGCGCGACTGGACGAGCGTGCAGCGCATCGCAGAGCTGTGTATCCGCGCCTCGCCATCGCCGGGCGCAAGCATCCGCTTCACCGGTGGTGAGCGTGGCTGGCCGGGCGACGTCCCCACTTCTCGTTTGGACGCGAGCAAGCTCGAAAGTCTCGGTTTCAAGCTACAGAAGACCAGCGACGAGGCGGTGGCTGCGGCGGTCGCAGCTCTGGCACACGAAGTGTTCGGCTAGGGGTGAAGCTTGCAAGCCGTGGTTCTCGCAGGGGGTTTGGCAACACGCTTGGGGGAGCTGTGCGCGCAAACGCCCAAATCGCTGGTGACCGTCGCTGGACGCCCGTTCGTCGCGTGGCAGCTCGAGCGCTTGGCCCGCTGCGGGTTCGATGAGGTTCTGTTCTGCGTGGCTCATCTGAGCACACCTATCCAGGACTTCGTCGGCTCGGGGTCGGCTTACGGACTGCGCGTGCGCTACAGCGAGGATGGCCCGCACCTGCTCGGCACGGGCGGTGCGTTGCGCCGCGCGCTGCCACTCCTGGCAAGCTCCTTCGTGGTCACCTATGGCGACAGCTACCTGCCGTTCGACTACGCCGAGCCGCTCGTCGATCTCGACGCTCATCCTCAAGCCCTCGGGACCCTCGCCGTGTACCCCAATCACAACCGCTGGGAGCCAAGCAACACGCAGGTGGAGGGGCACTGGGTGCGGCGTTACGCCAAGGGTTTGCACGATGCTGCGCTCGACCACATCGACTATGGAGCCATGGCGTTGCGGCGCGCCGTGCTGGAGCCCTATCCGGCAGCGGAGCGCTTCGGACTCGAACGAATCCAGCAGGAAACGGCGGCCGCCGGGCGCCTGCGCGCCTTGGTAGCGGCTGAGCGGTTCTATGAGGTGGGTTCGCTGGCCGGCATTGCGGAGCTCGAGCGCTACCTGCGCGCGGGCGCCGCTGTCGCGCGATGACCTCCCGCAGCCAGTGCTGTTTACCTGCGCCTCGTTTGTGAAGACACTCCACCCATGTCGAAGACCGCTCTCTTCCAGCGCGTGCAGCGTGCGCTAATGTTGGCCAGCGCTGCCGAGGCTCGGCATCTCTCCCGTAGCGAGCTGGACGAGCGCCGCGAGCTTGCGTTGTCGCGGCGCGCGCTGTTGAGAGCTTCTGTCGCGCTGAGCGGTGGAGCGGCCGTGAGCCCACTGCTTGGCGCCTGCCGTCCTGCAGTCCGCGACGGCGCCGGCGCGCGCACGGCATCCGGCCGAGGCACGGCATCCGTAGTGATCGTAGGCGCGGGTCTGGCCGGGCTCACCTGCGCCTATCGGTTACTACAGCGGGGCATTGCGGCGCGCGTCTTCGATGCGAACGCGCGCCTCGGGGGCCGCACCTTCACCCTTCACGGCTCCGGGCTAGGCAGCCGCGTCGAGCTCGGGGGCGAGTTCATCGACTCCGGTCACAAGCGTATCCAGAAGCTAGGTCGGGAGCTCGGCCTCAGCTTGGTAGACTTGCCGGCGGCGACCCGCGGCCTCACTCAAGAGCGCTACTTCATCCGCGATCAACACTACACGGAGCGCGACATGATCGAAGCGTTCCGACCCGTCGCGCGCGTCTTGCAGAGCGACTTCGCTGCCCTGGGCGAGCCTACTTACGCGTCCTACGCCTCGCACTCCGCAAAAGCGCGCGAGCTCGATCGTCTGAGCATCCGTCAATGGCTCAGCCTCCACCGCATTGCCGAGCCCATCCGGACGCTACTCGATGTCGCTTACACCGCGGAGTACGGCCTCGAGACCGAGCAGCAGAGCTATCTCAACTTGTTGTATCTGATCGATCTTCAGGGGGATCC
>DASQDA010001119.1:0-3714 GCA_035634435.1 Polyangiaceae bacterium | reverse complement strand
CGCGACCGTCTGGCCAAGGGCAATCGGCAGCTCCATGTTCGCGCTGCGGGCGAGTATGCACGAGGGTTGACCCCGCGCAAAGTCTGACTCACCCGGCGCGCTGCTCCCGGAGGCGCAAAAACCGCCCATCTTGCGAAACCGAAGAATTGCACACGCGTGCCAGGGCCTGATTGCCCAGTGTTCGGCCTGTTTTGCCGGCGGCGGCGCCACAATGCCGCCGCGGAGCTCTGCAAAAAACCTACCTCAAGTAACGCTTCATGCCGTGATGCGTCGGCTCGAAACCGAGCCGCTGGTAGAAGGCGTGCGCGCGCTCGCGACGGACATTGGTCGTGAGCTGAATACGAATGCAGTGGTGCTGCGCCGCCTCCTCGATGGCAAAGCGAAGCATGGCGCTGCCGATGCCGCGCGAGCGCTGCTCCGCCAGGACGAAGACGTTTTCCACCTGGGCCACACGAGCTCCGCAGTGGCTGAGTTGCTGGATGAACGTGAGCTGGAAGGTGCCGGCGACGCGGCCATCGGCCTCGGCAACATATACGTTGTTGTCGGGCGTCGCCTGGATCAGCTCGAGCGCACGCACGTAGGCTTCGTCGACCTCGGGTAGCTCGGCGGTTTTCTCCTGGCTCACGAAGTGCAGCGCGTCTTCCGAGAAAAGCTGCAGGATCGAAGGGAGGTCGCTCACCCGAGCGCGCCGTATTCGAACCTCGAGCGGGTCGGCCATGGGCCAATAGTATCGAAAGCCCACGCTCTGCGCTGGCCGCTCGCGGCGTGCCGGCTAGCAATGCTAGGCTCCCGCCGGGAGAAGAAGATGATCAATCTATTCGGAAATCCGATGAGCACCTGTACGCGCAAGGTCCTGACGGTCCTGGCGGAGACCGATACCCCTTACAGCATGACGGTCGTGGACCTGAGCAAGGGCGAGCACAAACAAGGACCACATCTGAATCGTCAGCCGTTTGGGCAGGTGCCGACGATCGAGGACGACGGCTTCACGCTGTTCGAGTCACGCGCGATCTGCCGCTATTTGAGTGACAAGGCGGGCGGCAAGCTGACGCCGAGCGACCCCCAGCAGCGCGCATTGATGGAGCAGTGGCTCAGCGTCGAGCAGTCGAACTTTTCGCCTAGTGCCATGAAGTTCATCTATCACCACGTCATGCACCGTCCGCAGGATGCGGCCGCGCTCGAGGCCGCCACGGTCATGCTGGACAAGGCCTTTGCAGCGCTGTCCGTGCCCCTGCAGAGCAACGAGTATATCGTCGGCAGCCAATTCACGATCGCCGATATCGGCTATATGCCCTACTTCGAGTACGCCCTGAGCACACCTGCACGCGCGACGTTCGAGAAGTACCCTCGCGTCATGACCTGGTGGAACCGCGTGAGTGAGCGACCGAGCTGGCAGAAGGCCATCGGCCGCGGATAGCGCACGAGCCTGGGGGGGAAGCGCTTTGCCTTGGACGCTCTGAACGCAATAGCCGACGTGCCAGCCGATGGCGAGGCGCTTGGTCGCGCGCTCGATAGCGACGCGCCGCGACACCGCGCCTTCCGCCAGCTGCACGAGGTGCTCTCGAAGCTCGACGCGGACGCGGAGCAGGGGCGCCGGCTCCAGGCGTTGGAGGGCGTGGCCAGATGGCTGTGCTCCACGGCTGCGGTGCCGGAGCTGCCTGAGGCACCCGTGACGGAGCGGACGCAGGTCAAGCGCTGGCGCTGGCTCACGCGGGTGCTCGAGCGCGTCCCCGCGTACCGATCGCAGCTCGCTCGGGCGCTGCGGCGGACCCTGGAGGAAACCAGCGGGTTGCGCCTGTTCGCCCGCGTGGGTATCCCCGGCGATCGAGGGTTGCTGAACGAAACCATCGATCGGCTGTCGCGGCGCTTTTTGCCCGAGCCGCTGGACGAAAACAGCCTGCGACAGCTCGCGACACGCTTATTCCCCGCCGAGCGCGACCTGGGCTGGCTCGCGGGCGTGCCGGACGAGCAAGTCAGCCGCCTGGTGCGCCTGCTGTCGCGCGAAGGCGCGCCACTGGGCGCTTGGTGGCCGCTGGTGCCGAATGCGTGTGACGCCATCGCGCTGCTTGCGGCGAGTGTTGCAGGCATTGGATTGTCCGAGGTGATCCGCGTGCGCAGCCCGAGCTTCCCGCTCCGCGCCTCACCGTTTTTCCGTCTGCCCAGGGTCTGTGACGAGCTGGTGGCCGCGACCAGCGAAGAGGAGTGGGCCTTCGAGGGCGCGGAAGCGGCGTTGAACGCGCTGCTCAGCGTGATCGCTGATTGCCGCGAAGTCGTGCGGGCGGTGGTGGACAATCTGGACCAGCGCGGCGTCAGTGTCGATGTCGTTTACCGTCTCGAGCTGATCACCAAGAGCCTTGCTAGGATCGATGTTCTCGCAACGCGGCTGGTGATGCGTGGGGCCCCAGACGCGCCGTCGCGAGCGCGACATCTGCTGATCGAGCTGGCTCGAGCGCGGCATCGCGAGCTCAGCCTCAGCGACCTGCTGCGCAACAACCTGCACTTGCTGGCGCGCAAGATCATCGAGCGCGCGGGCCATACCGGCGAGCACTACATCACCACGACGCGCGGTGAGTACTTCAGGATGCTGCTGTCCGCGGCGGGAGGCGGCTTCCTGACGGCCGGTACCACCGCCACCAAGTACTGGATCGGATGGGCACACTTCGCTCCCTTCGTGGAGGGCCTGCTGTCGTCGATCAACTACGCGGGCAGCTTCTTGCTGATGCAGGCGCTCGGTTTCACGCTGGCAACCAAGCAGCCTTCGATGACGGCGGCCGCCCTTGCGGGGTCCTTGCGCGAAAGCGCAGGTCACCCGGACCTCTCGGGGCTGGTGAGCACGATAGCGCGTATCACGCGCTCCCAGTTGGCAGCTGCTCTCGGCAATCTGGGCATGGTCATTCCTGCGGCCATCGCGCTCGATGCGCTGCACCGCCGCGAGCTCGGTAGGCCCTTCCTCGACGCGGAGACCGGAAGCTACGTACTTGGCTCGCTGCACCTGACGCAGAGCGCTTCGGTGCTCTATGCGGCCTTCACGGGCGTTCTGCTGTGGGTTTCGAGCGTTGGCGCCGGGTGGCTGGAAAACTGGGCCATCTACCGCAGCTTGCCCGAGGCGATCGCTGGGCACCGCAGCGGCCGCTTCGTCGGCCGACGTGCGACCGCCGCCCTGGCGCGGGTGTTCTCCCGCAACATCTCCGGGTTCGGCGGCAACGTGACGCTCGGTGTGCTGCTGGGTATGACGCCTGTTCTGGGGAAGTTCTTTGGTCTACCCCTCGACGTGCGTCACGTCACGCTCTCGACAGGAGCTTTGACGCTCAGCGTCTGTAGCTTGGGTGAGGAACAGTTGAGCACCTCCGCGCTGCTGTTCGCGATTGCGGGAATCGTGGTGATTGGGTTGATGAATTTCGGCGTGAGCTTCGTGCTGGCGCTGGCGGTCGCGCTGCGCGCTCGCGAGGTAGACCGCTCGGACCGCTTCAGACTGTTGCTCTCGGTCGTGCTGACCTTCCTCCGCTCACCCGTGCAGTTTTTTTTCCCGCCCGCATCCGGCGAGTCGCAGGTGCACGGCCCTGCCTCGATCCGGCCGCGTGCCGACGGCACGGAGCACTAGTGCTCTGTCGCAGAAGTAACAATCGTTACTTCTGGACGCTGGCTGCGCCAGCGCGCCGCTAGCGCGGCGGAGCACTAGCCTTGTTCCATCGGGAGCGCAGCTCCCGCCCCGCT
>DASQDA010001118.1:0-1872 GCA_035634435.1 Polyangiaceae bacterium | reverse complement strand
ACCGTCGGTGTGACCGGTTTCGGGGCCACCCGGAGGTCATTGCAGCCTACGGGGCGGCCGCCCGTGCCGCTCTGGTCGAGGTCGATGCTCGAGCCCGCGCCGCCGCTGGCGCTCTCACCCGAGTCACCGCTGGCGGGGCCTTCCGCGCTCCTGCCACTTTCGCCTGCGCCGGTGGGGCGACCTGCTGCTTCCGCGCTCGGGCTACAACCTTCTCGGACGATGAAACCAAGACAAAGAGCGGATTTAATAAGCTGATTCACCCGCATGCTATCAGCGCAGCATAGCTCCGCCCCCCTGGGCACGCCACAGCGCGTCGCGGCGTAAAGCGCCCGATAGCTGCGATTTGGGCTGCATGCGCCCAGGAAAACACGAGTGGCGCAGCCCGCGACGCCAAAAGGCGTTCTCGGTAGTGCGCCACTCTGTCGCGCTGGTCGAGCGGCGACTGCCGCTAGACGCTCACCACCACATGCTGGCTTCGACCTTGATGACGTTGACGTCCGGTCGCGTCGTGGGCGCGCCGCGGAGCCCGGCGTCCTGCTTCAGGTAGTACGAGCCGAAGGATTCTGCCGAGCCCGGGGCCGCCGGAGGCTGCACGCAGTTCAGCTGCGACGGGTTGAAGGCATTCGGCCCCATGCCTGCCTGCGGCGTGTTGAACGCCGGGCTGACGCCCCCCTCGCATTCGCGCTGGTTGTAGAGGTAACGCGAGTACTGAATCGAAATCTGCTCGCGCGTGAGCCAGCGTGACTTGAATACCAGGCGCGGGGACAGAATGGAGAACGACTGCTCCGGGAAGTCGGCGTGCGGCTGCACGCGGTCGTAGCGCGTGGCGACGGTCAGCCACGGCAAGGCCGCGTACTGCAGGTCGGCGCCGTACTTGATCTTCGTGTTGCCGTCGTAGCGCTCGACGTCGGACGTGACCTTGTTGAGCATGCCGTAAATCGCGAGCTTCAAATCCTCGCCCTCGCCCCAGAACTTTTGCCCACCTTCGATCTGCTGGAGGAAGTTCGTGAGGCTGAACTCGTACTGCGCGAGCACGCTGTCGACCTTGCCGGTGCCTTGGCTGCACTGGTCGGCGTTCGGCGGCGGCACCAGTTGATTGATCGGGGGGTTCGGCGCCTGCGTCGGATCGGGGTTCACGTACATCGGGTCGGGGCCGCCTTGGCAGCTCGGGCCGAAGTAGTTGTCGGTGACGCCGAGCTGGAAGGCGCCGCCGCCGAAGGCGTGCAGCACCTCGATGGCAGGGCCGACGCTGAGCGCGTTCTCGGCGCCAATGTGCGAGTAGCCGGCGTACAAGTAGCCGAAAGCGCCGAGCTCGAAGCGCGCGTCGACACCGGCGACCCACAGCTTGCCGTCGGGCTGGCCCTGGAGCGACGACGGATAGTTCACTGGGTTGTACTGATCGACGACACCGCCCGCACCCGGCGCGCCGGTGCCCGTGTTGTAAGGCTTTACGAATCGGTCCTCTTCCTGCGCCCAGCTGTGCAGGTAGTGGCCGCTGAACTCCATGCTGCCGCCGGATTTGAAGCCGATATGAGCGTGGTGGACGAGAGTGAACTTGGCGTTGTTGAATTGGCTCGGGTCCGGGCGCTTGGTTCCGATGCCGTGCTCGAACCAGAGGGTGTTCGCGTCGTCGATGTCGTAGTCGACGTGCACGAGCTCACCCATCGCGTGCAGGCGCCCGAACAGGTACGTGTCGTACTCACCGGCGTCCCACTTGCCGGCCATGCCGTACCGTGCCCAGAAGTTGCCGGCCTTGACCTGAAGGCGCACGTTCTCGTAGCCGAGGTCGGGCGTGAGGGTCACGTAGCCCTGCGAGATACCGAACTGCGACGTGGGGTCGGTCCATGCCGCGTCGGTGAAGTTGAAACCCTG
>DASQDA010001117.1:0-5533 GCA_035634435.1 Polyangiaceae bacterium | reverse complement strand
CCTCCAGCTGGCCCAAGCTCGGTAACAAGGTGGACGTTGGCTCGGGCGCTTGCATCCAAGGCGAGGTCGAGATTGGCGACGAAGCGCTGGTGGGCGCCAATTCACTGGTGTTGATCAGCGCGCCGCCGCGCACCACCGTGGTGGGGGTTCCCGCGCGCGTTTTACCCAGGATGGGCAAGCCTCGCGCCGCCGCCACTCACCAAAGCTGGAGCCAGGGTAGCCGCGATCAGAACCCGACCGACATCCCGCTTCGTGGCCTGCTGGCCGAGGACTTTCGGGTGCACGGAGGCCGGCTCATGGCACCTGGTTTCTGGGCGGTGGCGGTCCATCGCTTTGGTAACTGGCGCATGAGCGTGCGACAGCGACCGCTGCGGGCGCCGCTGTCACTGGCTTACCGAGCTGCCTTCGAAGTGGTTCGGCAGGTCTGCGGGATCGACCTTCCGTACGACATCAAGCTCGGCCGACGCGTGCGCATCGTCCACCATGGCTCGATCCACATCGGCGCGCGTTCCATCGGCAACGACGTGGTCATTCGCCATGCGGCGAGCATCGGTGTGGTGCGCGCCGGACAAGACGATCCGAAGCCCATCATTGGCGATCGCGTGGAGATTGGCCCCCGCGCCTGCATCGTGGGCAGCGTCACGATTGGGGACGACAGCATCGTCGGTGCCAATACCGTGGTGCCCATCGACTTGCCACCGCGCAGCGTCGCGCTCGGCGTTCCGGCGCGCCTCGTCAACCTCGCTCGCATCACCAACGCGCGCCCGCCCACGGACCCCACGGTCACGAAGGCAGCGAACAGCTGAGGCGCGCGAGGGCGACCGGACCGAGCTCGGCTCGATCGGGCGCCAGTGTCACTGCTTCGCGCGGTCGAGCAAGCGCGCCATACCGCTGATGTGCGTGAAGTCGGGGTCGAAGAGCACTCCTTCCGGGAGCGTGACCTGGAACGTCTCTTCGAGGAACGCAATCATCTCTACTGCGCCGGCCGAGTCGACGTAGCCATTCTCCCAAAGGTTCACTTCGGTATCGAAGACCGTGTCGTCATCGCGAACGCGGAAACGATGTCGAATGAACTTCTCCACGATGGAGACGGTGTCGAGAGTCGAAGGAGTTACGTGCATATCCATTTTCAAGCCCGCTTGGGGTAGTTAGTTGGGAAGCGATACATCCCCGCGCGAATCCAGCCCTTCAGGTCGGCGGGCGTGAAGCCCGACAGCGCGCAGAAGCGGCGATCGAGCTCCGCCGAATCGACGCCAGCGTCGACCAGGGCAGCCAGCGTCCCCCCGACCTTCTCCGAGTTGCCCACTTGAGCTCTCACCTTGGGGCGATCGTAAATGAAGCTTGGAACGTCATCGCCCATGACCAGTCGCGACAGGCGCTGCTTGGCGCTCTCCACACTGAGGAAACGTCCGGGCAGCGTGGTGTAGAGCTCTGGGTAGAGTGCATACGGCTCAATCGTGTCGATGCCGAAACGCGCGAAGACTCCGACTTCGCGGTCTCCAGTGTCGAGCCCTTGGACCAGGAACCGGCGCAGCTTGTGAGTTGGGAGGTTCGGCAAAGAATAGTATTGTGCAGAAGCGTAGCTCACGGGTGTGTAGTCGGCCACGAGCTCGTTCATGGTGTCGCCCGTGAGCACGACTGGACGCTCGGGCCCGCCGTGTTGCGTCTGAATGAAGCGTCCAAGGGCAGCGTTGACGAGCGCACAATGGACGTTGAAGTCGCGAAAGTCCTGACCATAGATCAGCACGTCGTCGAGCAGCCGTTCGAGGTCGGACGGCGCCACTTCGACGACCTCGAGGGGGATGCCCAGCTCGTCGGCGACCTTGCGTGCGTAGTAAAGATCGCCGCTCTGCTGAACCTCCTTCGCCTCACCGCTCACTGCAAACGTGACGCCGCGGATGTTGCCAATGTGCTGCTGAGCCAGCGCTGCTATCGTGCTGCTATCGAGGCCGCCGGAGAGCGTGACGTAGACGTTGCGATCCGCCAACACGCGTTTCAAGATCTGAAAGGTGGTGTTCAAACCGTCGCGGATGCGGCGGGCGTGCACCGGTAAGTCGGCATCTTCGGCCGGATCGTCGTCGGCGAAGCGGATCTGCGAATACTTCTCGAGCGTCAGCTCCTGCCGACTGGGGGTGATGCGGACAGCGTGCCCGGAGGGAACCGACCAGATGTCGCGCGCCGCGTGTCCAGCTCGCACCAGGTCGATGAAGAAGTTGGAGCTCCGGACGCTGCCGTCCTGGTCGACGGCAAAGAAGAGCTTGTTCACGCCCATCGGATCGCGCACCAGCAGATGACCCCCGCTGGGCGTCTCGAGCTGGAGGGCGAAGTGACCATGCAGCGCTGCCAGATCGCCCACGCTCGCTTCCGCCGACACCGAAGCCCGATCGATGGCTGCCTGATCGCGGAGGATGAGATCGGAAACAGGATACGACGATGAGTTCACGATTCTTCTCGGAGCGCGTGGAGGATGGGCAGACTACGGTCGACCATGTCGTCCGTGGCCGTCAAGGAAATGCGGAAATGCCCATGGTCGTGGAACATGGCGGAAGGGAGCACGAGCACGCCGCGCTCTGCGGCCCGTTCGGCGAAGGCGAAGTCGTCGCCGCCGGGTGCGCGCGGATAGACGAAAAACGTGCTCTCTGGCTCGGGCAGCTCGTAGCCAGCCCTGTGGAGGCCCTCGAGCAGTCGCCCGCGACGCTGAGCGATGGCATCGAACGAGGGTGACACCCTCAGCAGATCGCCGATGGCCAGCTGCATCAAAGCCGTGGGTGAACAGTAGCCCATGATGCGGATCAAGCGGCGCAAGAGCTCGCTGAACGAGCTCCGCTCGGGGTGCCGCGGCGAAACCGCGACGTAGCCAAGGCGCTGCCCCTGCAGGAACAGCCGCTTGCCGAAGGAGTAGACCACGCAGCTCTTGGCGTAGTGCGCGGTCGGCGAAACGAAACGATGCTCGTCGAAGAGGATCTCACGGTGACATTCGTCCGAGATGAGCAGCGGCGGCGAGGGCGCCCGCTCCAGGCACTCACCCAGTGCGCGAAGCTCGGCAGCGTTGTAAATCAGCCCACTCGGGTTGGCCGGTTGCGATAGCACGACCGCACGGGTGTGCGGCGTGAGAGCCGCTTCGATCGCTCCGATGTCGAGGCGCAGGGTTGCCCTGTCCAGGGGCACGAGCCGCGCTTTCAGCCCGAGGTTCTCCAGATAGAGGGGGTAGTCGAGCCAGCAGGGGGTAATCACGATCACTTCGTCAGAGCCGGAGCTGACGAGCGAGCGGAACACCATGTTGAGCGCGGCCATCGCGCCGGGGGTCAGAACGATATCGTTGAGCTGAAAGGGTGCATCGTGGCTGTCACGCAGCGACTCGGCGACCAATCGGCGCGGCACGGTTCCACCGCCATAGGGCGTGTATTGAAAGTCCAGGCTCCCGCGCGCAACGAGCGCCTTGCGCAGCGCCTCGAGCGTATCGGGCGTCGGACCGTCGTAGGCGTTCGCATACGCCAGGTCACACAGTGACTTGCCAAAGCGGCGCACGGCGTTGTTACGCAGAGCGTCGACGCGTTCTTGTGCGAGCAGCAACCGTCCTAGGTGAGACTCGAGAGGGTCCGACTGTGGGCCCCAGCTCATGTCCCCACTCGTTTTCGGTCGACCTTGCCCGACGCGGTGCGCGGGAACGACTCATGCACCTCGAATTGCTTGGGCACCATGTACCGCGGCATTTCACGGTTGCAGTAGTCCTTGAGAGCGTCGACCGAGAACGTCTCCGGCTGCTGCGGCAGAACGTGAGCGACGATGGCCTGGCCGAGCAGCTCGTCGGGGACGCCGCGCACGACGACCTCGAGGACCAATCCAGATCGGTAGACGGCTTGCTCCACTTCCTCGGGACTGACGCGGAACCCGCTACTTTTGATCTGTTGATCGCGACGGCCAACGAAGTATAGGAAACCCTCCGCGTCGCGTTTGACCATGTCCCCGGAGTAGACGACCCATTCGGGGGAGTCGGGCCGCAGCGGATGCGGCTTGAAGCACGCTGCGGTGGATTCGGGCCGGTTCCAGTAGCCGAGTGAGACGGTGGGACCGGCGTGCACCAGCTCGCCAACTTCCTCGGGACCGCATTCCTTGCCGTCGGCGGTGACGACGAGGATCTCCGTCTCGGGAATGGCCTTGCCCATCGACGAGGGTCGCTTGTCGACCTGCTCGGGTGGTAGATAGGTGGAGCGAAACGCCTCCGACAGCCCGTACATCAAATAGATCCGCACGTGCGGCAGCTGCTGACGATAACGCTGCACGAGCTCCACCGGGAACGCGCCGCCCGAGTTGGTGATGTAGCGCAGCTGGGGTAGGCGCAGATCGTGGAAGGGCGAATGCCGCTGCATCAACTGGTGCCAGAGCGTGGGAACGCCCGCCATCCCCGTGATATCGAACTTCTCGAGCGAGCGGCAGATGTCCGCAGGTAACATCGAGCGCTGCAAAAACAGCGTCGCACCCTGATCGACCGCCGTCAGCAGCTGGTTGAGACCGTAGTCGAAGCTGAAGGGCAGAATGCTCAGGATTCGCTCGTCGCGCTGCAGCTCGAGATAGCGGCCGACGATACGCGCGCCAGCAACGAGGTTGTCGTGCGAGATGAGAATGCCTTTGGGCAAACCCGTCGAGCCGGAGGTGTAGAGGATGATCGCGGGCTCTTTCCCGGCGGGGTAGCTAGCCGACGGCGCGGCGTCGTGGCTGGCAAAGGCCGGCGCATCCCCGCCCACCTCGATACAGGAGACGCCAGCGACCGCTGCTTCATCGAGCGAGCTCAGCTTGCGAGCCTGCGTGATGAGCACGCGCGCGCCGCTGTCTTTGAGGATGTGCTCGACCTGAGCGGAACGAAGGCCCTCGTTGACGGGAACCGCGACGGCCCCCGCCGTCCAGATGCCGTAGAGAGCGATCGCGGCTTCCGGTGTCTTGTCGAGGAACGTCGCGACACGCTCGCCCGCCGCGACACCGCGCTCGCCCAGCGTGCGTGCCACCTGCAGCGCAGCGCCGGCAAACTGGGCGTAGCTCAGCGAGCCGCCGACGTGCGTCAGCGCTTCCTTGTCGGGCAATTCCCGCGCGCTTCGGAACAGCGCGTCCTCAATCCTGGATGTTCGACGTGACTCCGATACGGGCGACGCGGTCATGAGCGTGCATCCTAACTCCCCAGGGCAGTCGCTCGCCAGACCCTTTGAACGCAGACGCGTGCTTCCATTCAGGTGCAATTCCAATCGCGCGCATGGCAGTTCGGACAGAGGTCGAGCCGGCGGAAGAGCCCGGCTCGACCTGCGCACTTGTCTCCCTTGTAGGGGTGACACGTACCGAAGCTGCGGCGATGGGCACACGAGCGGAGTAGCGCTTTGCACCATCGCTGGCGGGGGACCTCTGGCTTGACCTCGAGCCCGTTCCCGCCCACCCTCGCTGGGCCATGAGTGCGTCGTTCGGCAGCATCGAGCTCTGCGGCATGTCCATCGCGCGGATCGACACTTCCGGCTTGCTCGAGCACATTTTTGCGAGCCTCGCGCAG
>DASQDA010001116.1:0-8196 GCA_035634435.1 Polyangiaceae bacterium | reverse complement strand
GGGCTTCCCTCGAAGCCGAGGACATCCTGATGGACTCCTATCCTGGGCCCGAGCGGCAAGCGGCCGAGCTCCTCGTCGACAGGACGCCGGTACCCGCGAAGCCCTCGCTGCGCCCCGCGCCATTCACACTGCTCGGCAGTGGTCCGCTCGACCCGTCGCTCCGCCCCTCCGGCCCGCGCAATACCTTGGCACCGGGATCGCAGTTCGGCGTTTACTCGATCGGTGCGTGCATTGGCGAGGGGGGCATGGCCCGCATCTACCGCGCGGAGCACGAGGGCCTACGTCGCCAGGTCGCCATCAAGGTGCTGATCGACGACGTGACGCGCGGCCAGGAAGGACGCGAGCGCTTTCTGCGAGAGGCGCGCATCGCTGCCGCCATCAAGCATCCGAACGTCGTGAACATCTTCGACGTGGGCGTGCAAGACGAGACCGCGTATCTGGTGATGGAGCTTCTCGAGGGCACGGACCTGGAAAGTCTGCTCGCCAGCAAGGGTGCTCTCGACGAGGGCATGATCATCGACATCATGGTGCCCATCATCGCGGGGTTGGCGGCCGTGCACGATGCGGGGATCGTTCATCGCGATTTGAAGCCGGGCAATATCTTCCTGGCGCGCGGTCGCTACGAGGATCTCGAGCCGAAGCTGCTCGACTTCGGCATCTCGAAAGCACCAGGGCCGGAACAGCTGCGCCTGACCACGAACGGCATGTTGATGGGGACGCCCTTCTACATGTCGCCTGAAGGTCTGCGCGGCGAAGAGATGACGCCGCTCTCCGATCAATATTCGCTGGGTGTCGTCATTTACGAGTGCGCCACCGGTTCGCCGCCCTTCGAGGCAGGCACGTTTGCGGAGGTCCACAAGCTCATTACCGCAGGTCGCTACACTCCGCCCAACACCAAGGTCCCGGTTCTCTCGAAACGCCTCTCTCGCATCATCATGCGCGCCATGAGCTTGGTGCCAGAAGAGCGCTACAAAGACTTGCGAGAGATGGGGCGCGAGCTGCTCACCTTGGCGGGGCAGCGGACACGCATCACGTGGGCGTTGAGCTTCGGCGACGTGAGACCCCCGGCGACCCTCGCTTCCGGTGGCGTCCCCTCGGGCGGGACTTTGAGCACGCCCCCCGCGGAGCCGCCCCACGAGGCAACTCGCAACCGGCGTAAGCTGGTCATTTTGGCTTTGCCTGTGCTGGCGCTCGCTGCGGGGTTGGTTTTGTGGTTGTCGTCCGACACCTCGCCGCCTCCCTTGGAGGCCGTTGCGCCGATTACCGGAGCTCCGCCGCCCCAGGAGCCCGCGACGCCGGCGCAGGTACAGGCGCCCGCTCCGGCGCCGACCTTCGCCCCGGAAACCTCGTCGCCCTCCCCGCCAGCCGCAAAAGAGCGTGCCGACGAAACCTCGGAGAGGTCTTCCCCCCGTTCGGCACCACGCCTGCGCGTGTGGTCCAGCCGCCCTGCAGACGCGCAACAGTCGACCGAAGGTGAGGCTGATTGGGCGCTCCCTGCGAGCGGCGCCCCCGCTACCTCCCCGCCAAACCGACCCGGGCAGCCGCGAGTCGCGGCAGGCTCGAATGGCGCTCCCATTTTCGACTGAAAGCTTGCGTCAATAGCCTATGCCAATCCCTCCCCTCCCCGTCCGTGGTGTGCCTGAACGAGAAGCTTTTGCGCGGGCTCGGCGCCGTTGGCGCAGGGGCAGTGCTCGCAGCCTGCCCATGCTCCTCGTGATCGCGCTGGCCGTGAGTCACGGCGCGCCAGCCGTCGCCGCAGAGGAGCCGGTTCCCGACGAGTCGCAGGTGGAGGTCGGCATTCAGGAAGGTATCGCCCTGCGCAAGTCCGGCCAAGACGAGGCCGCTCTGGAAAAGTTCCTCGAGCTCGAGCAGCGCGACCCCGATTCCATTCGCATTCTCCTGCACATCACGGCAGCGGCCCAGGCAACGGGCAAATGGCTGATGGCACACGCTTACCTCCGCAAAGCGTCGGCCCGCAAAAACGACCCGTACTATCTGCGTCACCGTGCCGCGATCAAGACCATCGAGGACAGTATCGCCCAACGTGTGGGTCAGTTCCGCGTGCTGGGAGCGCCGGCTGGCGCAAGCGTGCGGCTCAATGGGCAGCTGGTCGGCACGTTACCCATGCAAGAGCCGAAGGCAGTGGAAGTGGGCTCGTACGTGCTCGAGGTAGCAAAGCCGGGGTACTACCCACTGCGTCGACCGATCGTGGTGGCGAGCGGCAACACGCTGAGCCAAGAGGCCGTCGAGCTCGGGCAAGCGCGTGCCGGCGAAGGGGCGGATCCTGGCGCCGTGCGGCTCTCCACGACGAGTGGGCCTGGCGGACAGCCCGAGCGCCGCGGCTGGAGCTCCTCATGGGTGAGCTGGACGCTCGTTGGCGTGACCGCCGCATCGGCCGCCACCAGCGGCGTCGCCTTCGCCTTGCGCGAGAAAAGCGCCAAGGAATGGAACGACGACTCGCGCTGTCTCGACCAACGGAACATCACGCGCACACGCGAAGACGAGTGCGGCGATGTTCGGCGCGACGCAAACGTGGCGCAGGCGGTGGGGATCGGCGCTGGGGTGGCGGCCGTCGGCTTCGGCGCCGCAACGCTGGTGCACTGGCTGTCGACGCGCACCTCCTCATCGACGGCAAGCGCGAGCACGGCTCCGAGCTCCGGGTGTGGCGCTGGGCTCGATCGCATCATCTGTTACGGCTCGTTCTGACCGCGCGTCAGTAGCCTAGCTCGATGCCCAAGCTCGGCAGCGTCAAGGCGCCCTGCCGATCTTGTTTCAGGCCCGCCTCGGTCCAGTCCAGGTCCTCGACCTCGCGCGTCAGCAATGCGTTGAACCATTCGAAGGTCGTCGTCAGCCAGAACCCACTCTCGAATTCGAAACGCTTTTCTAGACGAACATCGAGCCGCGAGAAGCCGGGCAACCGACCCCGGCGCACGAAGGGCCGCGGCAGCGTGGGATCAGCCGGGCCGCAGTCAGCAGTCGGACAGGGCACGGCGTAGGCGCGTCCAGACGCAACGTAGGTGCGCCCGCCAACACGGAATCCATGGCCAAGGTCACAGCCGAGCACTGCAGAAAAGAGGTGTGTCCGGTCGTGAACGGACACGTTCGTCTCTCCCGCAGCGCGCCCCTCCGCACGCGAGAGCGTATACGAAAGATAGCCCACCACGCGTTCGCCGAAGTCTCGGCGTACAAACTGCTCGACTCCGTAGCTACGGGCAGAAACCCCTCTACGATCGACATCGATGGAGTGGTGGAAGAGCGTAGTACGACCCAGGGCGTTGAGCGGAAGCGTGTACTCCAGTCCCTGCGTGGCTTGCGTGGAGGCCTGCTTCGAGACCTCCACCAAGCTCGACCTGCGCCCAGGCATACGGATCGTGGTCGTCGGAAGCTGGTGCGCCAGACCGAAACCGGCGAGGTAGGCAAGCCCTCGCATCAGGCGGATCCGGGCCGCTACTCGCGGCTCGAAGAATGCGTGCTCGTCGCCGCGCGAGCGCATCCAATCGAACCGGCCCGAAGGGACCAACTCGATGCCGTCGGCGGGCTGGAACGTGACGTCCATCCAGGCGCCGGATGTCAGGTCTGTGCGTTCGGGGTATTCATAGTAGACGTTACCCACCTGCTCGCGCTCACCGCTCACACGCTCACCCAGAACGTCCGCTCCTGCGCGCAGACGAACCCGCGTCGACAAGCGTGCGTCCAGCTCGGTCCGCATCCGCGCGCCGCTACGTTGCTGATACGTGCCCAGAGCGCCAGCGTCTTCCGGGACGGCGAGCACGCGGTCGCGCGAGAGAGTCCCAGCCAAGCGAAAGCGGAAGTCGGGCCGAGCGTGGTCCCAGCGCAAATCCAGCCGGTGGAAAGCGACATCGAACAACGTCATCCCGAGGTCGTTGTTTTTCAGACGGTCGAAGCCGCCGAACGACAGCACGCTGAGGCGATTGCGCTCTGAAACGGCGTAGGAGAGTCGCGCTTGGTAGTCCCAGTACGCAAGATCGTAAGTGGGAGCCACCAGGTCCAAAAGCGGCTGCATGTAGCTGTAGCGTCCGCCGACGAGCACGCTGCCTCGGCCTTCCGCAAACGGCTGCTCGATGGCAGCGCTCGCGTCGAAAAAGCGTGCTTGCGCCTCGCCTCTGGGCTCGCTACTCGGCTCGGCGGTCTCACCCGCCAAAATAGCGCCCGCGTAACGTCCAAACCGAGCGGGATGCACGCTTGGGAACAGATCCACGCGATCGATCAGCATGGGCGCCACCACCGACGGCCCCGAGCCCACATGGAAGAGCAGAGGCACCGGAATACCGTCGATGAAGTAACCCACGCTTCCGGGCGGGGACCCACGCACGAAAAAATAGGGCAGCCCGCTCAGCACGGGAGCGACGCCCGGCAATATTTCCACGACCCGGAACGGGTCGCCAAATGAGCCGGGCACACGCCGCGCCGCTTCACGTGGGATCTGGATCGACCCAAGCTCCCGCGGGCGATCGCCAAGCACCTGGATCTCCGCGATAGGCGGCTCCGCACTCGGAGAAGCTGGCGCTGGGGGCCGCTCCTCAGCGGGTGCTGGCGGCGGAGTCGGAGTCGCTTGCGGGGCAGGCTCGGGCTGCGGCGGGAGCGGCTCCGAAAAGAGCACGCCGACCAGAATGCGAGCGGGTACGGGCGTGCCCTTCCTCTTCGCTGGTATGAAGCGAAACGCCTCCGCAGCGCTCCGAGCTGCTTCGGCGAATGGAGGGTCACCTCGTCGCACCTCGGCGGAGCTCACGCTGCCATCGACGGCAATGGTCAGCTCGAGCACCACCTCGGCCGAGCCGTGTGCGCCCTCCGGATAGGGGACGCTGGTCTGCCCAATCTGCGTCGGAGCGACGATGCCGGGCGCAGTTTGCGCAACCGCAGACTGCGCGCCGCAGACCAGGCTCAGAAGACCCACGATCACGCCACGCCGCGCGCTGGCTGCGAACAGCGCTGAGATGCGCGTTACCTGGAGCGGTTTATTCGGCGGATTGCGCTGTGCCTGGCAACGCCGAGCAGCTCGGTGGTCCGCTGCAGGATCCATTCGCGCGCCACTCTAGCAGCCTGCTCGCCTTTGGCGGACAACTCCAGCAGCGTGCGGCGGCGAATTAGCGCGAGATGCAGGCGATCAACGCTCACCCTTCGCAGATGAACGGTGAGACGCCGCTACACACGTCGTCATTCCAGGTGCCCGGCTCCAAACCGGTTCGATCCAGGGTTATTGTCGCGCAGTCTTCGGCGCTACCGGTGCCCGCGTTGGGCCGCAAGGCACCCCAATTCGCGTAGCGTCCGAGGACGCTGACACCGCCCGCCTCGGCCGATAGCCCGGACCAGAAGGGCGTACCAGCAACGGTCAAGCTGCTGACCCAGGTCCACTCGCCCTCCTCTGCGCGATCGGCGCCGCCGATCCACGCACGATCGATAGTCTCGCCGCTGGCCTCGACCGCGTCGACAATGGCTGCGTTTTCCGCGGCGGACTCGATCCACACGAGATGCATTTCCTGTGCGGCACAGCGGGTGATCGCGTTGGTGAACGTGCTCGCTGCAGCGAGGCAAAACATGTAGCCGTGCCCGGCAATCACTAGCCCTTCGCACGCTGCGGGGCACGTCGCGCCTTCGTCGACGACACCGTCGCAATCGTTGTCCAAACCATCGCAGCTCTCGGTGCTCGGTAGGCAACCTGCTCCGCCGCTGCCGCCGGAGCCGGCGCCGGCCTTGCCTCCGCCCGCTTTGCCGCCGCTACCTGCCGTCGAAGCCTTGCCGCCGGTGCCCGCGACCCCACCACCTCCGCTGGCTTTGCCGCCGCTGCCTGCAAGCGGATTGTTACCCCCGCTGCCATCGCTGCCGCCCTCGCCGCCGACGGCCACCTCGTCGTCCGGCTCGCCTCCGGTGCCGCCATCAGGATCCGATTCCGCGCCGCCGAGCGCTTCCCCACCGACGCCGCTCGAGCTCATACCGCCTGCGCTCGTGCTGCCTGCGCTCGCGCCGCCCGCCGACGGACTGCCGATGGGTGCCGCGGCGCCACCACCTCCGCCGCTTCCGGCGTTGCTCACGGCGCCAGCGCCCGCTCTTCCGCCAGCGGCGTCGAACAAGTCATTGTCGGTGGAGCCGCAAGCGAGCGCGAAGAGCAGCGCGCAGCCGGTGAGCAAATAGCAATCTGTTAGCCGATGCGCGAACGGGGCCATGGCTGATAAGTATTTCCATGCAACGCAGCGCGAGCAACCGTATCTCAGCGCTTACAACCACAGGGTTGCTGCGAATTGCCGTCGCGCGCGCGCCCAGGATAACTGCAGAAGGCTCGTCGACGCCCTTGCTTCAAAGTTATTGCGAGGCCCGAGCGCTGCCGACACCCCTCGTATCGGGACGTCGCCGCGTTCGGCCCCGCGAACACACGGCTCCAGCTGGGGAGCGGCGGTGGGGTGCTCCCACGCGATACGCGAGCGCAGCAACGACGAGGCACCGAGGTTGCGAGCCGGTATCAGCTAGAGTTTGGCGCATTCCTTGGCAAAGGTGCCCTGGGGGTCGGAGCGATTGAGCAACCAGGCGGCGATGCAGTAGGGTCTACCCGATGAGGGGTCCAGTTCCGACCACCGAGGTGATGGCGTCGCGCCGCGAGCAGATGTTTCCCGCGTTGAGCGCCGCGCAGATGGCGCGCGTCGAACGCTTCGCGACACGCCGGCAAGTAGCGGCAGGCGAGATCCTGTTCGATGCGGGCGACTACCACCCGCCGTTTTTCGTGGTGGTGGAAGGCTCCGTCGAGATCGTGCACCCGCATGAGGGAGGCGAGGAGCTGGTGGTCGTGCACGAAGCCGGCGAGTTCACCGGT
Organism: Polyangiaceae bacterium; assembly: GCA_035634435.1. Taxonomy (GTDB): domain Bacteria; phylum Myxococcota_A; class Polyangia; order Polyangiales; family Polyangiaceae; genus PMG-095. The sequence goes on along the minus strand of DASQDA010001116.1, from coordinate 1,373 downwards.
GAGATCAGCATGCTGGCTGGCCGTCGTGGCCTCGTCCGTGGCCGCGCTCTGACGGACAGTGTGGTGCTGAAGGTGGAGCCTCCGAGCTTCCGCACGCTGGTGCAGACGGATTCGGAGATCGGAGAGGTGCTGATGCGCGCCTTCATCCTCCGGCGCATGGGACTCCTGGCGAGCAACCTGGGGGACGTGGTGCTGGTCGGGTCCCGGCATTCGGCGGCGACCCTGCGCGTGCAGGAGTTTCTGTCACGCAACGGCCATCCCTACCGCTACGTCGACGTGGAGCTCGATCCGACGGTCGAGTCGCTGCTGAGCGGCTTTCACGTGCAAGCCAGTGACGTTCCGATCGTGATCTGCCGCGGAGAGCGCGTCCTGAAGAATCCTTCGAACGCGGAGGTCGCGGAGACCCTTGGATTCAACGCCGCCATCGACATCGCGGTGCTGCGTGACGTCATCGTCGTAGGGGCTGGGCCGGCTGGGCTCTCCGCTGCCGTGTACGCCGCGTCGGAGGGCCTCGACGTGCTCATCGTGGAGGCGAGCTCGCCCGGTGGTCAGGCAGGCTCCAGCTCCAAGATCGAAAACTACCTCGGTTTTCCTACCGGAATATCCGGCGAGGCCCTGGCCAACCGCGCGTTGAACCAAGCCGAGAAGTTCGGCGCGCAAATCTCCGTTGCGCGTCGAGCTACGACCTTGCACTGCGCCAAGCAACCCTACGGGATCGAGCTCGAGGGCGGCGAAATCGTGCATGCGCGCACCATCGTGATCGCCACCGGCGTTCAATACCGCAAGCTCGACGTGGCAAATCTCGACCGCTACGAGGGCGTCGGTGTTTATTACGGTGCGACTTACATCGAGGCACAGCGCTGCGAAAGCGACGAGGTGATCGTCATTGGCGGAGGAAACTCCGCAGGGCAGGCGGCAACCTTTCTGGCTCGCTCCTCCAAGCACGTGCACGTGCTCATCCGCGGCATGGGTCTGGCGGCGAGCATGTCGCGCTACCTGAGCCGGCGCATCGAGGACACCCCGAACATCACGCTGCACACGGGCACGCGCGTGGTCGCTCTCGAGGGCGACGCTGCGCTCGAGCGGGTCACCTGGGAAGACACTGCGGGCGAGCGCAGCGTGCACGCCATCCGGCACGTGTTTTCGATGGCGGGCGCCTCGCCGAACACGGAGTGGCTGGCGGGATGTTTGCAGCTGGACCCGAACGGCTTCGTGCTGACGGGCACCGATATCCAAACGGATGCGCCCGCGGGCTCTGCACTCGGCGGGCACCGGATGCCGTACCTGTTCGAGACCAGCCTGCCCGGAGTGTTCGCAGTGGGAGACGTGCGCGCCAACAGCGTGAAACGCGTGGCCTCCGCCGTCGGCGAGGG
>DASQDA010001115.1:0-4420 GCA_035634435.1 Polyangiaceae bacterium | reverse complement strand
GGGTGGACACGAGCGTCACTGTTTACGGTCGCATCGAAGCGCACCAGAATGCCCACGTAGGCCCTTATTCGGACACCGTGTTCGTCACGGTCGTGTTCTGAGGTGTCGAACACGAGGATTGCGCTGCTGCGCTGCAACACGGGCCGTCTGCTAGCTCTGGCGCTGCTGGTCGGCCCAGCTGAGGGCCGCGCGCAGGAAGCGAGCCTTCACGAGTATTCCGCAGCGCCGCTGCAAGCGGGAGCCCTGCTGAGCCTCTGGGCAGGCGAGGCGTTCGAGCCCGGCGAGCACGCGCTGCAGCTCGGCGTACACACTCGCCGTCACGGCATGCAGCTCGACGCGGCGCGGGAAGCACGCGTTGTCTCCAGCTTCGAGCTGCTTGCCACGCTCGGTGTGTTCAAGCACTTCGACGCTTCGGCAGGCGTCGTTGCGCATTACGCGGAATGGAGCGACGCTTCGCGCGCGGCGGCAGATCGCCGCGTCCTCGTGGGCGAGCTGCGTGTCGTGCCTCGCGTGGGTCTGTGGAGCAACGGTGCCGGCAGCGGCCTTGCGGCGCTCGTGTCTACGTCGCTCTCACCTAGCGATGATCGGGCGCTTGGCGGCGAAAGGTGGCGTTTCGAACCGCGCTTCCTCGCCAGCGGCGTCGCTGGTCCGATCACGGTCGCTGGCAACCTAGGTTACTCGCTGCACGCCGCAGGTGAACGCTTCGGCCAAGCGCACAAGGATGCTTTGCTGTGCGGCGCGGGCATCAGCGTCGGACTGAGCGACGCCTGGTCCACGCTCGCGGAGGTGACCAGCCGCTGGCACCCGAATGGCGACAATGCGCGAGTGCCGAGCGAGGCGCGCGTCGCGATGCGCTTCTGGTCCGGTAACTGGGGCGCGCAGCTCGGCGGCGGTCTCGGACTTTCAAGCGGGCCTTCGCAGCCCGATTGGCGCATGATGGCGGCCCTGAGCGCCAGTCTGCCAGCAGCAGCGCCGGTCTCCGCTCCGCGGGCGCCCTCCGACCGCGACCGCGACGGCGTTCCGGACGTGAGCGATCCGTGCCCCGACGAGCCCGGCGCGCCCATCGGAACGACGGAGCTCGACGGTTGCCCTGAGCAGTACCTGCAGGCGACACCAGCGCCGGAGAGCGAAGAGCCCGCCGAACCGCTGGTCGAGACGCAGCAAGAGCGACCCGTTCGCCCCTTCCCGGTGCTCGTCTTCCAGCGCAACCGGGCGCAGCTCGACGCGCAGCACCTTGCGACGCTCGAAGCCGTCGCCGTCCAGATGAAAGAAGCGCCGCCCGACGCTCGCTTCATCGTCGAAGGCCACAGCGACGCTGGCGGGCCGCCCGCGTTCAATCTAAGCCTTTCCCGCAGCCGCGCCCTGAGCGTTCGCCTTCAGCTGATGCAGCGCGGCGTCTCCTGGCGCCGCCTCTCCATTGCCGCCTACGGCGCGAGCCGGCCCATTGACGCCAACGGCAACAGCACTTCGCGCCGCGTGACGTTCCGCATCGCGCCGAGTGAGTGAGGCGCCTGTTGAGCAGCGGCTGCACGCGGACCCAAGCAGCACCGCTCATGGCCAGCCCGCCGTTCAGCGTCCCGGAAAACTGGTTGCACGCGCAACTAATTCTCGCCTGGTGAGCCCAGCTCGACGCCATGAAGAGGGCTCGAGCGAGCAGCTCGAAAGTTGATCACGCAGCGCCCGCGAGCGTTCACTCTTTCGCATGCTCGCGCGTCGCTGGTCTGTGGTGCACGCCCTCTACACTGCGAGCGCCGCCTGGGCATGCGGAGCATCGACCGATAGCGGCGACGGGATGAGCGGGCGTGGCGGGGTGGGCACCGGCGGCTCTGCGCTCTCGGCTGGCGCAAACGCACGCGCTGGCAGCGGCGGCGGGGGCAGCGGCAACATCACGGCAGGGACGGGCGGCAATGCCGATGCTGCGGGCAGTGCGGGCACGTCAGGGGGCGCCGCTGGCGCGGCAGCTGCGGGGGGCTCGACAGTGGGTGGCAGCGAGGGCTCGGGCATGGGCGGGGTCAGTGGCGGTGCCAGCGGTGGTTCCACAGCGAGCGCTGGCTTTTCGAACGGCGGCGTCACGAACGCGGGCGTCACGGCGGGAAACGCGGGGCGCGCGGCTGGCGGCTCGAGTGGCACTGCGGGCTCGTCCGGCGCGAGCGGCGCGGCTTGCGAACGGATACGCAGCGACTACGCGTCCGAGCTGCAAATGCAGGTCAGCTGCGATCCGCGAGTGTCGCGACCGCAGTGTGCCGATCGCGTGTCCACCGCAGCGGGCTGTCAGTGTCGGCTCTTCATACAGCCGAAAGATCCATTCGCGATTGAAAATTTGGCGAACATCGAGGACGACTGGTTCGCCGCGGCGTGTAGCGACGCGCCGTGTCCCAGCACCTGCTCCAGCGCGACGCGCGCCACGTGTCAGCCCGACGCAAGCTTCGAGCTCGGCGGCCGATGTGTCGGCGTCCCGTGATGCGGCGTCGGCGTGCCGGTCACGCCTTTTAGCGTGCGCTGGAGTGCTCCGGCGCTTTTCTGGGTAGCGAGCGGGCCTCCACGGCACTCTGTGTTAGCTGCTCGCGCACCGCGCTGTTGGTCAGACGACTTTACCAGCGTGAGACTATCGTTAGAGCCATCGCCGCGGAGCGGAACCGCCGTTCAAGGACTCACACACATGAAGATTCGACCCCTCCGCTTCCAGTTGAGCCGAGCCGCCGCAATGAGCAGCTTCTTTCTGGCAATCAGCTGCTCGAGCGACGCTGACTATGGCCCCGGTACCGGCGGCATCGGCATGGGTACCGGCGGCAGTGCTCCCTCGAGCGGCGGTGCGCAGACGCAGGGCGGCGCGCTGAACACGTTTGGGGGCATGGCAGGCTCCAGCGGAGGCAGTCCAGCGACGTCGGGTGGAGCGGGCGGCATGAGCCCTGCCAGTGGCGGCGCGACACTAGGCGGCGCAGCCGGCGCACCCATCAACGGCGCTGGCGCTTCCGGTAGCGCTGGCAAAGGCGGGGCCGGTGGCACCGCAGGCGCACCGAGCTCTGGCGGCACGGCAGGCATGCCCCCCGCTGGCGGCTCGGGCGGCGCGACCATGCATCCGCCGCTCGATTGCGGTCCGCAGGGCTGGGCCGTGGAAAACAACGGTCCGCCGAAGAACCGCGTCAACTACGTGATTTTGGGCGACGGCTACACGGCGGCCAGCGTCGACACGGCGCTCAAGACCCATATCGAAAAAGCCAACCAGCGGCGCTTCCAGCACGAGAGCGGCGAGCCGTACGGGCGCTATCGAAAGTTCGTGAATATCTGCGTGATGAAAGCCATCAGCCAGAGCGAGGGCATCGGCAACGGTCCCACGGCTTTCGACGGTGGCAACGGGGGTGATCGGCTGGCGTCGGTCAACCAGACCAAGGTCAACGAGTACCTCAAAGCCAACGTTCCCGCGTCGTTCGAAATCGACTGGAAAGCCGTCGTGCTGAACCAGAGCAAGTGGGAGAACACCGGCAGCGTGTTGATGCTCTGGTCGGGAGCGCATGCCGACGCGCCCGGCGCGGCGTTGCACGAGGGTGGGCATGGCTTTCACGATCTCGCCGATGAGTACGGAGCCACTACGGGTTGCCCGCGCCCAGACCCAGGCCCCAGCTGCACCGGCAACGGTACGGTTCACGGCGCGGTGAACTCCGCCGGCAACTGCATGACCACCGACAACAAGTGGAACCTCTGGCTGGGCACCACTCAGAAAGGGATGAAAGTGCCCGATCTGGGCGCTACCGGACCCCAAGCTACCTGGCTCGGCAGTCGGTACGTAGGTACCGGTCAGTACCGGCCTTCGTGCAACTCGATGATGAACAGCCTTTTCGGCGAGAACGTCAACACGAGCTTCAACTCGGTTTCGCGCGAGCAGATCGTTTTCAGCATCTGGCGCGCCGTCGTGCCTATCGACTCGACCAATCCACCGGCAGGACCCGTGAACAACCCGGCAACGTTGCAGGTCAACGTGATCGACCCCGCCGTGATCAACGTCGACTGGACGGTCAATGGCACGACCATGATCAACGCCGGCACCACCTTCTCGACGGCGTCGCTTCCGTCGGGCACGCACATGATCTCCGCCAAGGCGTACGACAACGCGACAGAAGACCTCGTCAGGCTGCGAACCGGAGTGTGCCCACCCTCCGTGAGCGGGCGCTACTGCCATGGCACGTCTTGGCCGCGGTCGACCCAGACGGTGACCTGGACGGTCACGAAGCCCTGAGTGGACGGCAAGAGCTCATCATCGCGCTTCTACTCGGGCCTGGCCTGGGTAGCGGCGCTGCTCGCACTGCCACTTTTGTTCGTGGTTTGGTGGCTGCTGCGTGGGCGGCCAGTGCCTGAGCCTGCAAGCTTTTCTCCGCAGCGAGTGCAACCCGCGGTGCGGGCGCGAGCGAGGGCGCGGCCAGCG
>DASQDA010001114.1:0-2244 GCA_035634435.1 Polyangiaceae bacterium | reverse complement strand
GCTCTTCACGGGATCCGCGAGCATGAGGTCCACGGATGCAGTCAACGTGTCGACCTTGAGCAGCGATCCGTCGCGTGCCGCATTCAGCAGTGCGTCGTCCGGCGCGCTGCTCCCCACGAAGTACGACAGGCGTGACGCCAGCTCGTAGCAGGTCAGCGCATGCTTCTCCATGCTGTTGGGCGGATCGAGCTCGACGCGGAACAGGAACTCGGCGCTGGAGAGCAGTGCACGCAACACCTGCTCTAGGGAGTCATCGTGAGACTCGCCCAGCCCGCGCGCCGCCACGTACACGTTCTGGTAGGTAGCGACCTCTTCGGTGCTGAGCGGGCGCCGGAAAAGCCGCAGTCCCGTCGCGCCGATGACGTTCTGTACGCACGCGGCCTCGTCGACCCCGTCGCAGGTTACGAGCCGCGACTTCAGCGTCGGATTCGCAAAAACGTCGTCGGCGATGCGCGCGGCGGCCTCGAAGTATCGAGCGTAGAGGTCCTCGTCCACGCCCAGCACGGAGGCCATGTTGTCGAATCCGCCGAGCTCGCCGCCGCGCCACGACGAGTCGGCGGGCTGCAGCGCCGTGCCAAGCACGTCCGCCACCGTTGCGTTGTACTCCGCCGCGTTCAGGCGGTGGACATCCTTGGTTCCGGGATCGACGGGAACCGCCGCGGTCCCGGCGCTACCTCCCGGCGTCGCCCCTACGCCCGACGAGCCGGCAGTCGAGCTACCACCACCCTGGCCCGACCCGCCATGGGAGGTGCCGGACGCGCCGGCGCCGTGCGCCGTGTAGCCGTTGTCGATCTCACCTGTGCAGCCGAGCAACGCAATGAGCGCGGCCGCCGCGACGGCGCGACCGGCAATGCAGCGCGGCGTCTCGAGGAGCGTCCCTGAGCCATCGCCGGATTGCTGGGCGCTGCCCAAGGCCACATTAAACCAACAGCTCATGCATTGTTCCCTTCAAGCAGGCACGGTCGCCGAGTGGTTTCCATGTCGATACCCTGAGCTCCTGCGCAACAGCACGAACAAGCCACGCGGTTTGCCGCCAGGCGCAGGACGCGGAGCGCTGCCGCGCAGCTCCTCGAGCTCCGCCAACATCGCTTTGCCTTAAAAGGGTGTGGAGATCGTCGAAACGGGTCTCGTTAAGTTGCTGACGGTCGTTCTTTTTCACTCCAGTTCAAGCAAGTCGGGCATCTTCCACTACGGGCACCCAGCATCCCGAATGCCTCCGGCTCAGGCACCGCGGCCCGGCACGAGGAGGTCAGCGTTGCACCGAGGTCGAGCCCGCTACGGCCGCGTCAGCTCCCAGACGTCCTCCGCAAACTGGGCACGAGGTCGGTTGACATCACCCTGCAATGGATCAACGCGCGGCCGACGGCGCACGCAGGCCAAATGTCGGCAGGCGCTCCTGGCGCGTCAGCGACACTTGGGTTGGCGCTGCGCACGTTCGAGCTCGCCTGCGCCGCTCTGGCCTCCGACGGGGTTCGAAGGTGGGTTCACATGCGCGCCACAGATGCGTGCTTGCCGAAGAGGAATGAACGGCCTGTTGGATACTCGAAGGGCGAAGGGCAACCGCTCGCCGTTCGAGCTCGTCCCGGCTTCGCCGCGTTGGCCCAATGACCGCGTCTGCGCCTGGCCTTCCCTAGGAGGGCGCTCACGTGACGGCTCGCGAGGCTTGACGGCGCGGCGCAGGCGGGAGATCGACTGATGAGGCAGGGCTGCCTACCAGCTCGGTGGCATTGAAGAAGCAGGAAGATGACGAGACAAACAAGGCCGCAAGGCGAGGCAGGCTCCAGTCAGCATCCCGCGGACAGTCACGACCTGATCCGTATCCGTGGCGCCCGGCAGAACAACCTGAAGGACGTGAGCATCGAGCTTCCGAAGCGGCGGCTCACCGTCTTCACCGGCGTTTCCGGTTCCGGCAAGTCGTCGCTGGTGTTCGGCACCATCGCCGCGGAATCGCAGCGGCTGATCAATGAGACGTACAGCGCGTTCTTGCAGGGGCTCATGCCAGCGCTGGCGCGGCCCGAGGTCGACGTACTGGACGGCCTCACGACCGCGATCATCGTGGACCAAGAGCGGATGGGCCCTAACACGCGCTCGACCGTCGGTACCGCGACGGATGCCAATGCGATGCTGCGTGTGCTGTTCAGCCGCATTGGCAAGCCCCACATCGGCTCGTCCAACGCCTTCTCTTTCAATGTGCCCTCGGTCAGCGGCGTAGGACAGATTGCGGTCGAGAAGGGTGAAGGCAAG
>DASQDA010001113.1:0-8614 GCA_035634435.1 Polyangiaceae bacterium | reverse complement strand
CGGGACGACCGAGCCAGACGCGGGCTCCGCTGCGGACGCCGTGCCTGCGCCTGAGCCTGAGCCGCCCACAGACACCTACGCAGTGGTGGTGCAGGGTGAGCGCGCCGAGCCGTCGCGCTCCGTCTCACTCACGCGCGCCGAGGTGCGCGAGATCCCCGGTACGTTCGGCGATCCTTTTCGCGCCCTGGAGATCATGCCGGGCGTGACACCGATTGTGTCAGGGTTGCCCTTTTTCTTCGTGCGTGGTGCCCCTCCCGGTAACGTCGGCTACCTGCTCGATGGTCTGCGCGTCCCACTCTTGTTTCACGTCGGAGTGGGACCCTCCGTGGTTCATCCTGCGCTCATCGAGCGTGTCGACCTCTACCCAGGCGGCTATCCGGCGCGCTTTGGCCGCGTTAGCGGCGGCGTTGTCTCCGGCGAGACGGCGCGACCGGAGACCGAGCTGCACGGTGAATACAACCTGCGGCTGTTCGATGCCGGAGCGCTGGTCGAGGCTCCGTTCGCCGAGCACCGTGGCGCCGTCCTGCTCGGCGGCCGTTATTCCTACACGGCAGCGCTGCTGTCGCTCGTCGCGCCGGAGACCAAGCTCGAGTACTGGGACTATCAAGCGCGCCTGCACTACGACACCGGCCCCTACGAGCGTATCAGCGCTTTTGCTTTCGGCTCCTACGACTTCGTTGGCGAAGCTGCGGAGGGCGAGACCCTGACGCTCTTCGGCACCGAGTTCCACCGGCTCGATCTTCGTTACGACAATCTGCTCGCTGGCGGCGGGTCGTTGCGCAGCGCGGTCAGTTTGGGCATCGATCGCTCGCAGCTACAAGACGGCCGCTTCGTGCGCAGTCGCATGGCAGCGACGCGGACAGAGCTCGAACGCCCGCTCGGCTCGGGGGTGCTGTTGCGCGCCGGTAGCGACTTTCAGGTCGAGCTTTACGATGTCGAGCTGGGGCCCGGCGATCTTTCGCCTTCGGCTCAGCGCGCCTCGAGCCTGTTTCCTTCGCGCAACGATCTCGCTCTGGGTGTGCGCGGCGATCTCGTGCTCAACCTGGGGCGCCGGCTCGAGCTCGTGCCGGGACTGCGCGTCGATCTGTTCGGCTCCGAGGGAGCAGTGCGGCTGGCCCTGGATCCTCGCCTGTCGGTGCGCACGTTGCTCTCGGAGCGCGTGAGCCTGGTGACCGCCTTGGGTATTGCCCACCAGGCTCCGGCGTTCGTGGTCCCGGTGCCAGGCTTTCAACCCGGTGGTCTGCGCGGGGGCCTGCAACGCTCTATCCAGGAGAGCATCGGTGTGGAGGTCGAGCTCGCCAAGGCCACCATTGCCACCGTCACCATCTTCAAGAACGCGTTCTTCGCCATGAGTGATCCGCTTGGCGCGTCCTCACCCCAGAGCCGCGGCTGCCCACCTGGGGCGTTCCCCAGCGATACGCTGGCGGGCGACGGTGGCGGACCTCCGGACGGCGAGGCGCCGTTCTGTGGCGAGCGTTTCGCGCCGGGCACGCTGGGGCCCGATCGCAGCGGGGGCGGAGGGCAGGCGGCGGACAGCCGCTTTGGCCGCCGCACGGCGGACCTCTTCGAGGTTCGTACGCTGGGTACGTCCCATGGGCTGGAGCTGTTCCTGAAACGCCAGCTGGTGAGCCGCGTTGGCGGCTTTCTATCGTACACTTTGTCGCGCTCCACGCGCAGCTACGGACGCAGCCGTTATGTCGCTGCTTTCGACCGCACCCACGTGCTCAACGCGGCGCTCGCCTATGACCTCGGTCGCAAGTGGCGTGCCGGCACGCGCGGCACGTTTTATACGGGCCTGCCCAAAGCTCGCGACCCGAGCGACCCCGGCTCCAGGCGTTTGCCGCCTTTTTTCAAGCTGGACCTGCGTGTGGAGAAGCGCTGGCAGCTGGGCTCATCCACCTGGCTGTCACTGGTGGCCGAATGGATGAATGCGACACTCAGCACCGAAGCCGTGACCACGCGTTGCAGCTTGAGTGGCTGCGAAGCGGAGACCATCGGTCCCGTCACGATTCCCAGTCTCGGCGTCGAGGGAGGCTTCTGATGAACGAGCAGCTGCGGGGTTGGAGAGGAAAGGAAGTCCCCGAGGTGGCACCCGCGAGCGCATCGAGCTTCCGCGGCGCGGCCGTCTGGCAAGGCGCTCTGCTGAGCGCCTTGGGCGTGCTCGGTTGCTCCGAGGCGGGCTCCGCGGCAGAACCACGCGTCTGCGACGAAGCCTGCCAGCACGACACCGCGGCGCGAGCGGTGCGTGAGATGCTGAAGCTGGTCTACAACTTGACGCTGCAAGCGAACCCCGTGGGGTCTCAGGACGAGACGACGCCGTGTCCCGCCGGGGGCTCGGCGCGCGTCAGCGGTGAGGCGACGTCGGACGCGAGGCAAGGGGCAACCCTGGTGCGCCTCGACTACGGCTTCAATGGCTGCATTTACCTGCAACGCGACGAAGAACCCCACGAGAACTATCTGATGGAGCTTAGCGGCACCATCCACCAGCAAGGCACCTTTGCCGTGCAACCCAACGCCACCACTGCGGTCATCATGTCTTCCGCCGACCTGAGCTTGCGCGGTAGCGTCTACGACCCACCGCTTGCGTACGAGCAGCGCGGCTGCGCGCTCCAGCTCGGCCAGAGCGGCGATCGGCTTTCCGGCATGCTGTGCGGCAAGGTAGTGGGCGCCGATCTCTAGCGTCCGGCGACGCTGCTTGGCTCAGGGGGAGGGAAACAGCGCGCTGTACGTCAGCGTCGACGCAGCCGATTGAACGCCGATTTGTCCGATGGGCACGGAGTCGCTGTTGTAGCCAATCACGGAGACGAATCCAGGCGGCACACGGGCGAACCCGCCGATGCCGCTTTCGTCCGTTTTCGTCCCGCTGCTGCTGACGACGCCGTTGTTGACGTACAAGGAGTTGACCCCGGGTGCGGCCGGCGCGAGCTCGTAGCGGACGCCGGACGCCGGCTTGCCGTCGCAGTCGAGCGCCTGGATGAAGAGGCTGCCGGCGGTCGGGTCCAGCTGAATGCCGGCGGCTGCAATGATGGCGGGCAGCCCGGACGAGGGAAACATCTGAAGCGCAACGGGTTGCTCCACGTCGTGCACGACGGGCGGATTGAAGAACAGCATCGCGGGTGCGAAGCGCGTCACCAGACAGCGGTCATCCGGCGCGGCCACATCACAAAGCGGCGCGATGAGACCGCACAAGACCGGACCTGCCACGGCTCCGAAAGCGCTGCCGTCGGTGCAGCGCGCCAGTGGTGAGTCCACCTGGAGGTAGCCGTCGAAGCCACCTCCGGCTGTTGGTACCGGAAAGCGAAACACGCCTGCGGTGTCGGTGATGCCGTGCAGGCGCGGGCTGTTGCAGCCGACGTCGCGCTTGTCGCACAGTCTGGCGGAAAGGCCGCTCACGGTCGTCGTGCAATCGGTGATGAAGTCGCAGGCTTGCACCACCACTTGCGCTTGCTCGGCGTTCGTCGTGGCCGGAGCTGCGGCTGATTCGTTCAGGCAGCGCCAGGGTCCCGTTTCCACCAGCTGCGGGTCAGCGGGGATGTCGAGTACCTCCGTGCACCCGCTGACTGAACAGCAAAGCAGCGCGCCCCCGAGACGGCTTTTCCAGTTCCCTGCGTTCACGATGCTCACCATCTTCCCGATACCTGCAGCGAAAGGCTGGCGTCACTCACTTGTGTCTCCCAGCGAAGAAGGTTGGCGCGCGGGCTAGCTTCCGCGGTTGGCTCGCCGCCGAGCAAGAACAGCGCCGTACCCGTCAACAACAGCGCTCCCCCGACGCCGAAGCCAACGTTCGACAGCTTTGCCTGCGTGGCCGCCGATTCCGCAGCATCTACCCCCTTCTGCGAGGTGCACGCATTGCCGTCGCACGTGTCGGCGGCCGTCTGCGCGTGGGAAAGCGCTGCAATGCCGAAGCCCGCTCCAGCTCCGAGCGCGCCCAGCCCGACGACACCGACGCCAACGCCCGCCCACCTGAGCGTCGACCAGCCGCCACGATCATCGCGCAGCGGGTCCGAAGTGGTCAGCGGCAGCGCGCGGGGGCTCCCGTCTGGCTCGGCCGCTCGCTCTGCCCGCCGTTCGCCCGGGCGCGCCGCGGCCGACGCCGCCTCTTCTGTTTCGCGAAGCTCTTTCAGCCGCTGGTTGGCGAGCTCGATGCGTTCGGTGAAGCCGTCGGGAGCTGCAATGTAGCGCCGGTAATAGGTGATCGCGAGCGGCCGATCGGCGAGCTTCAAATCGTAGATGCGCGCAATGTTGTAGAGCATCGACCCGCTCGGGGCCGCCTCGTAAGCCTCCAGGTACAGCGCCACGGCGACGGCGTAGTCCTTACGAGTGTAAGCCTGGAAGGCCTCTGCCGCGCGTTGCTCCGCCACCACCACCGGTGACGGCTCTGCGTTGACGGGCTCTTTGGCGATGGCTTGCAACGGCACGCTACAGGCGAGCCAGCACGCAGCAAACGTGACCGGGCGCCAGGCTCGCTTCGAGCTCGGTCTCGTCGGTATGCTCACTCGATGACCTCGATCCGGGGTTTGCGGTCTTCAATCACTTGAACGCGGGGATGCTGCGTTTCGGCAAGGGGGGCATCCAGCTTCGCGTCCTGGAGGACGGAGGCACGTTGGGTCGCGACGCTCACGACAGCAGCGGCGGCTGCCGGCCTGCCTGGCAGCGCCGGAGGCAGCGGGCTGGACGCTACCCTGGCAAGCTCCGGTGGAGCGGAGTCGCGCTCCAATTCAGCAGCAGCAGCAGTGGGTCCCGGTCCCTCCGCCTGGCTCCGCGCGAGCACCACGCGGCGTCGCGCAAGCGCGTCACGGAACACCAGGCGTTCCGCAACATAACCCGGCGCTGAGAAGAGCAGCTCGTGGCTCTGCTCAGCGACGGGCAGCGTCATATTCCGCTGCCCCACTCCCACGCGTTTGCCATTGAGCGCGATTTCCGCGTGAGCCGGCTCGACCTCGAGCTGAATGCGTAATTGAGCAGCCGTAGCGGCAGGGGCCGCGACGGGCGCAGACGTTGGCGCAGCTGGATCTGGACGTTGCGCGAGCAACACGACGCCCACCAGACCGGCCGCGCACACCAGCACTGCTATGCCGGCGCGCCGACGCTGCGTGGGCAGCGCAACGAGCGGCAGAGCCGCGGCGGCTGGAGCGCTCGCAGCAGAGCTCGGCGTGCTGGCGGTCGTCGGAGCAGGAGCGGTGGCGCTAGAGCTGGGGTCGCCCGCAGCGTCGTCTGGCGGCCTCGCGAGCTCGCGGATACCTGAGTCTTTCCGGTACGCCGCCTGCAGCAGCAGCGCGGCCGTCGCCACCTGACTCTGGCGCGGGCGCTCGAACGACGCGAAGTCCACGGACACCTTGCCGCCTTCCCAGGCGAGAACCCGGTACACGGCATCTTCACCGCTGATTCCATCGCAGGTTGCGTCGATGATGTCGCCTCCGCGATACCAGAGTCGACCCTCGCCGCCAGCGTGGCTCACGATGCTCACCACGGCGTCGCGCCGACCCATCTGCACCAGCTGGATCCAGTCTGCGAGCGATGTGTTCTCGCAGCTGCCTGAAAAGCCGGGTCGCTCCGACTCCGCAGGTACATGCGGCGGAAGATATCCTACCGCGCGTCGCGTTCCGGAAGCGCCCGTAGCGTCCAACTCCTTGAAGATCGACTTCAACTTTTGCGTGCTCATCCGCTCACCGTCAGCAGAACCTTACTCGCTTCCTGGCAACTAAAGGTGTTCGGCGCAAGCGAATCTCTTCGGGCTTGAGCCGAGCAAAGCACCTAGTCGTGCAACTGCCCACATGTCCATACCAACTCGATAGTTGGATTGAGGCAATTGGTACGGGCCCGCCCTTTGGAACGTTTCGCGCGCATATCGCAAACGCGCACTATCGTCCCCAAAACGTCACACTGTCGAAAGCCGACATGCTGCGCTCGAGCATGAACAACTTACGGGCGGTCAGGGTGAGCGGCGAGCCGGGTGCCAGCGCGCCTAGCTGCGCGCGCTCGAAGGTCCCGGGTTGGCCACGCAGAAAAGTGCGCGCGCGCTCGGCTCACGCCCGCGCGAGCGCAGCCACTCTTCGTCGCAGCGCGCCGACTGCACCGCGCCGGCCGCGGCATGTAAAGCCCCCGGTCGCCGTCGTGTTGCGTGCATGCGCAACCACACCGCGCGAAGTCTGCGCAAGCAGCGGTCTGCGGTAGGCACGTGTCCCAAGGCTCTGAACGCGGCTAGGGTTCGCTGATCGGCGTTGTTGTCGAAACCAAACTGGGGCGCGTCGTCGAGAACCCACGACCGAGCTGTTGGCTCGTACCGAGCAGATCGCGGGCGGCGTTGTCGTACTCGATGCGATTGAGCCACCGCATGGCAAGGCTGCCGGAGTCCCGTGGGCCGTCCACTGCGGGCCGTCGGACTGGGGGTGCCAGCGGTCCACTGCCCGCGCCGGCGTTGCCCGTTGGCATTCCTGGTTGCGTGGCTATCGCTCGCGTTCGAATGCGACTGCGAGCACCTCGATCGGGGCTCGGAAGCTCATGGGGGTGCAGGGGCACCGATGCGGCGGACGCAGCAGAGCGCCCGGAGCAGCTCCGGCCGAGTGCCTGCCTGCGAAAGCTCCCCCCCGTTTCCTGTGTCCCGCAGGTTTCGTCGCAGCCAAGGCGCGCCCCCGCGACTTATTGCTAATGCGCAACTGCCTCGGTCGCGGCGCGCTGCTGCCTGGTACTGTCCGACGGGGTACCGATTCGCCTCAGGCAACTGCGCGCGTTCTTCCCCAACGCGGCAACTCGCCACAGCGGCCAAACTTCCCCATCACTCCTCACGTGATAACTTAAGTCGGAGTGACCAAACTCGTGTCCGCACGCTGCCGCCCAATGCAGAGCGCTCTTCTGTGCGTGCTGCTCGTCGGCGTCGCGCACGAGGCCAGCGCGGCCGAGCCCGCGCAGCAGGCTCCGCAGGCGGACCAGCGCGAGGCAGCTCGCGCTTTGGCGGATGAGGCCGCGAACGCCTACGCAACCGGTGACTACGCCCGCGCCGTCGAGCTCTTGCGTCGGGCGTACGTCAGCGTGCCCGCTCCGACCATTGCGCTGCTCGAGGGGCGATCCCTCGCGCGCCTGGGACGTCTGCTCGAAGCGCAGGAGGCTTACAACCGTGCCATCGCCACTCCGGTGGACGCCGCCACGCCGCCTGCCTTCACGCGCGCCATCGCGGAGGCTTCCAAGGAGCTCAGTGCGCTGCTGCCACGAATTCCCCAGCTGCGGGTGGTGCTAACGGGCAGCCAGGCTGCAGCTCTGTCGATCACCCTGGATGAGCGCGCGCTGCCCGCCGCTTCGTTGGGCGAGTGGTTCGCGCTAGACCCCGGCAAGCACCGCGTCGTGACCGAGCAGCCGGGCCAGCAGCCGCGAGCTGAAGAGCTGGTGCTCCGCGAAGGCGAGCGCCGCGAGCTGCTGCTCGCACCGGCCATCCAGGCACGCTCGCGGGTTCCTGTGCTGGGCATTGCGGTGATGAGCTTCGGCGGCGCCGCTGTCCTCACGGGTGTTGCTACCGGCCTCGTCGCCGTGAGCGCGCACGGAGATGCAGAAAAACGTTGCCCGGGAAACAACTGCGTGCCCGGCTCCGCCGGCGCCGACGATCTCGATCGGTTCCACGCGTTCGAGACCGTGTCCACCGTGAGTTATGTGGTGGGTGCGGCGGGGCTCGGCTTGGGCACGTACCTGGTTCTCACGTCTCGCCCGTCGGCGGACGCGCCGAGCTCCGGCCTTGCCATTTCCCCGACACTCGGCGGCCTGCAAGTCCGAGGTTGGTTATGAAGCTGCGCTCGTCACTTCCAGGACTTGCGGCGCTCTGCCTGCTGACGCTGGTTGCCTGTCCGGCGCTCATCGACAGCGACCTCCGCGTGGCGGACACGAACCCTGACGCCAGTGGCGGTGGACGCGGAGGGCACGCTAGTGCTGTCGGAGGTAGCGCCGGCGCCGCTGCGGGAGCACCCGTCCGTGGTGGCACGCGCCCAGTCGCCGTTGGTGGCGGCGGTGACGCGGACGGCGGAACGGACTCCGTCGACAGTCCGGGCGCTGCCGGTGAAGCAGCCCTCGGCGGCGGAAACACCGGCGTAGCGGGCGGCCCAGCTGGAGCAGGCAGCGGGGGCAACGCAAGCGGCGGAACGGCGAGCGGCGGCACCGCGAGCGGAGGAAGCTCTGGAAGCTCAACGGGTGGTCGCGCTGCGAGCGGTGGCGCCACGTCTGCCGGCGGCGGGTCAACGGTCGGTGGAGGCCCGGTGGTTGGCGGCTCGTCGGGGTCGACGAGCGGCGGAAGTGGAGGCGCGTTCACGTGCGATGCCGTTCCGCCGGCCGCCGCCGGTGATTGCCCTGAGGCCTGCTCGGCAGGCTGCGGTGCGGCGGGTGAGTGCCGCATCACCTGCAACGGCAAAGACGCGTGCAAGGACGACGACATCGACTGCCCACCTGGGCGGTCATGCAACGTGGTCTGCAACGGCAACGCCAGCTGTGCCGCTGCGGCGGTTCATTGTCCGGCAGAGCACGCGTGTACGGTGAGCTGCGACGGCAAAGACGCTTGCAAGGATACTCAGGTGCACTGCGCCGATGGGCCCTGCGCGCTGACCTGCGATGGCGGGGACGCGGTCTGCGATAAAGC
>DASQDA010001112.1:0-5027 GCA_035634435.1 Polyangiaceae bacterium | reverse complement strand
ATGGGACAGCACGCGTAGGCCGCGTGGCGCGCTAGCTTTTCGGCGCGGAGTGGCCGCATTCGACGTCGA
Organism: Polyangiaceae bacterium; assembly: GCA_035634435.1. Classification (GTDB taxonomy): domain Bacteria; phylum Myxococcota_A; class Polyangia; order Polyangiales; family Polyangiaceae; genus PMG-095. Next base: position 4,958 of record DASQDA010001112.1, on the reverse strand, counting down.
CGCACGCTGGCACGCGCCTTGAAGAGGTGTGGAGCGAGCTCGACGAGTCGAGCCGTCGCCGAGATGACTCGGCGACAAACAGGGAGTGGAAGATGAAACGAATGAACTGGTCCGTCAGTGTTGCTCTGATCGTGTTTTCCAGCGGCTGTGCCCTCGAAAGCGGAGAAAGGGAAGAGGCAGTGGGAATGCAGGAAGGCGCTATCGCGCGGACGCAGGGCGGCGTGGACGCAGCCGTCGCAGCGACGGTCGACGGAAACGTCGCCGCGCGCACTCAAGGATTCACGCTGAGTGCCGCCGGAGGCACGGTGACCGCTCCCAAGCCGCCGTGGCCCGGTAACTGCGACATGCTCGGCGATAAACACGTCTCGATGTCCACGACGGGTCCAGACGGCGGGACGTGCACCATCAGCGGGGACACGTCCAACTGCAGGCCGAGCGGCGACGTCTGTGTCTGCGACCTCGACAACCAACTGAACACCGGAGACTGCAAAGACAACGACTCCACGGACTCGGTGTTCGACAACATCCCCGAAACCCAGGGCTCGGGCTTCTAGCTCCGAGACCCGCAGGCCTGTCGGCGCGCCGGTACTGAGCGACAAGCTCGGAGGAAGTCAGGTTGAGCTTCCTTCGAGCTGTCGGATCTTCGTTCTACCAGCCTTCGCCCTCCTCGGGCACATCTCCCTCGAGGAGCGCGATGTCGGCCTGGTCCCGCAACGCTTTGCTGCGGCGTCTCGCCGGATCGGCCGCCGCCCGTCGCGTCATCTGCAGGAGGTCATCGCGCGTGACGACATCGATGGTCACGCCATCCCACTCCAACGGCTCAGCGCGCGAGATCATGTCGTCGAAGCCCGGGTCGAAAGCAAGTTGAAGCGGCTCGCCGCTTGCGTGCTTGAAGTTGATGCTATGGGGGAACTCGCCAATGAATACGAAGTCGGCTGACACCAGCAAGGCAACGAGGCCCGGGCGGTCCGCTGAGCTCGGCACTGCGAAGTCGACATCGAGCGTTGCACGCGGCACCCCAGTGCGGATGCCGACCGCCAGGCCGCCGATGAGCGCGTGCGGGATCCCGGCGCTGCGGAGTGCGTGAGACGCCGCCTGGATCGCTCCCAATTTGCTCGGTAGACCGTTCACGGCAGGAGCATAGCCCTTCGCCGCTGCGATGAGCAGATGCTCCCGCCGTGCAAGCTGCTCCAGGATCAACGGCACGCAATCGGACATGGGTTCACGAGCGTATCGCGTTCATGGTCTGGGCGCACGCTTCCCCCAGCCAGTTGCCAGCCCGAGCGCGGAACGCAGCGCCGGCCGAAAGTTTTGTATGAAGGTCAGCAGGCAGCGCGCCTCTAACTGTCTGAACTCGGCCCCGCGACGGCGCAAGCGCCGGCGGCAGGCCGTGAAAGGGGATTGTTCAAGATGCGATATCTCTGCGCTCTATCGGTTGCTGCTCTGTCGCTGGCTGCCTGCAGCGTCGACACATCCAACCCGGAAGCCACGGCTGCGTTCGAAGCCGAGCTCATCAACGGTCGCGTGGCCACGGAAGCCGAATATCCTTCGACCGTCTATCTGAATGGCTGCACTGGGGTGAAGGTTGGCCCGCGCCACTTCTTGTCGGCGGCGCATTGCTTTCCAAATCCTGGCGGCGTGACTGAGCTCAAGGTCACGCCTGACAACAATGGTCAGAACCTCACCACCTTGACCGTTCAGTCCGTCAATAATCATCCCGAGTGGGAAAACTGTACGAGCTGCGTGGGCGACGGTGAGATGGGCGATTTCGGCTTGCGTCCGGACGTCACGCTGATCATCGTCTCGGAGCTCACTCCCCAGATCCCCGCCGGTGTCATCGACCCAACGCCCGTCGCGGTTGGCACGGACGTCACCCTGACTGGCTACGGCTGCGAGAGGATCCAGCCGCCGCCGCCCACGCGCTTCAAGGTCGGCGATGCGCAGACCGTCTCACCGCTAGACGTCCACCCTGCAGAGACGATCCCTGCCACTTACAACACCACCTGGGGCTCGCTGATGGTTCCGGGCGCGCCGGGGCTCTGCCCGGGTGACTCCGGTGGCCCGCTGTTTCGCACCGGCACGAACCGGGTGATCGGCATCAACGCGCTCGTCTCCGCCAACGACGACGGGGTATGGGGCAATTGGTTCACACGCCTGGACAATCAGTCGCGCTACAACGTTTACGGCTGGCTCACAGCCTTGATCAACGCGCCCGTCGCGACCCCCTGCAGCGACATCTGCAGCAACCCCACGCAGATCACCACAGCCCCGTATTCGAGCGGCAGCCTCGGCACCGGCCAGCGCTGCTTCGAGTCGACACAAAACTTCGTGTACGGGAACTGCGAAGGCTTTGCCAGCCCCCGTACCCTCGCGGTCAACGGCACCGCGCTCACCTGCAACGGGCAGCGCGTCCGGTTGCCGGCCAAGCGCAACGGCGGCTACTGCTTCCAGGCCAGCGCCGGTCAGAACACCTGGGCGTGGTTCAGCGCCTGGTGAGAGCGCGTCTTTGCTAGCTGACAGCTAGCGGGTGCTTCGTCTCGGGCTCGCGCACCGCACACGAGCACGAGCGAGGCACTGCTCGGCTACTGAGGCGCGCACGTGGGCGGGTTGGGCCACGAGTTGGACTGGCCGAAGCCCGTTGTTTTGGTGCGCGCCTCGCCGACGGGAATCACGAGCGGAACGCCTTGCTCGCTCAGCTGGGGAAACACACAGGAGTAGGCTCCGTGCAGGTTTTCCAGGTAGGCGAAGTACCTCGCTCGGTTTCGCCAGTTGGCGCCTCCGAGCGGATTGAAATCTGCGTTGCGACCGGCGAGCAAAATAGCGGCGCCGCTGCCGTCGGCGTTCGCCGCCATGCAGAGCCCTGCGCCGGCGCCGCACGCCGTTGGATAACAGAGTGCGGCGGTGCCGCGTGCAGGCACTCGGCACGGTGCGGCCGCGGGACAGCTGAGGTTGTCGCAACTCGCAACGTTACACAGCGCGCCGCCCCAGCCAGCGGGGCAGGTGCACTTGAAGCCGTTGGCGAGCTCCGAGCACGTCCCCCGCACGCAGGGAGCTTTCGCGCAGTGCGCGACGCTGCCGCCGACGCCTCCGTTGGCGCTGCCGCCAAGCCCTCCGCCCGGCATGCTCCCGCCCTCTCCGCCTCCCGAACCGGCCTCGCCGCCGCCGTCCGTGCCGCCTTCCCCGAACGTGCCGCCGCTGCCCGCGAGGCCGCCGACCGCTGACCCATCGGCGCCTGCGGCCGCAGTCGCTCCACGACCTCCGCTGGAAGAGGCGCCACTCGCCGACGGACTTCCGCCGCGCGGCTCTTGCCCGCGCATGCCAGCGCTACCGCCCTCTGTAACCACGCTGCCCCCGACGCCAGCGTTGGCGTTGCCGTAGAAGTCGGCCTCGTCAGGCGCGAGGAGGCTGCACGCAGGGGCGCTAGCGAGCAAGACGAGGCACCGTGATGTGATTCGCACGTTCGGCATTCAGGACTAAACCAATCTCCCGCCGAGCGCCATCGCGTCACCGATGTTGGCGCCGCCGGTCCAGCCCTTGCAGCCATTCGCTGGGTGCTATATTCAGGCCGCGCCGGGCAGACCGGCGCCCTCATGCGCTGACTCTTCGTTCCCATCCTGGTTTGCGAGCCGACGCCGCTCAATTGGCGCTCGTGCTCGTTGCAATGACCGCGAGAACGAAGAGGTGTGCAGATGACTGTGCTGGAAGTGCAGGGCGTTGGCGTCGCGTGGACGACCAAACCCGTGGTGAGCAATGTTTCGTTCGTGCTGACGCCGGGCTTTTACGGCCTGGTCGGCGCGAACGGTGCCGGCAAGACCACCTTGCAGCGCGTGCTGGCGGGCGTGCTCGCGCCCCATGAGGGATGGGTGCGCCTGCGCCCAGCCACGCCAGCGTTGCTGTCGCGAGGCGCTGCGGGTGGCTCGAAGGCACGCATCGCGCACTGCTCGCAGACCCTGGAAGAGCCGAGCGCCGATGTGCTCGAGCTGGCGTCCACGCAGGAAGGCAGAGCGGCTGAGCTCAAGGGACGCCTCGCGCTGGCTGCGCACGCGCTGGAGCGCTGGTCCACCCTCTCGCCGGGGGAGCGGCAGCGCTGGCAGATCGGCGCCGCGCTGGCGCGCGAGCCCGACGTGCTCTTGCTCGATGAGCCCACCAATCACCTCGACGGGTCCGCGCGCAGCCGGCTGCTCGCCGCGCTCCAGACGTTTCGCGGCATTGCCGTGATCGTCTCTCATGATCGCGCCGTGCTCGAGCACCTCCCGCGAGCGATCCTGCGGGTGCACGAGGCTTCCGTCACGCTGTACCCTGGCAAGCTCCCCATTGCGCGCGCTGCATGGGAGCAGGAGCGGGCGGAGCGAGAGAAGACCCACGCCGAGGCCAAGGCAGCGGTGCTGGGCGTGGAGCGACGCCTGCACGCGGCCCGCCGCACCCAGGAGGCGACCGCTCGCTCGCTCGGCGCGCGCTCGCGCATGAAGAACAAGAACGACCACGACGCGCGCAGCATGGGACGCAAGGTCGCCGCAGGCTGGGCCGAGGGAAGCGCCGGCCGCAGCGTTCAGCTCGTCCGGCGAGAGCTCGAACGCGCCCAGGCGCGCGTGCCGAGCGTCGCGCGCGACGCCACCCTCGGCGGACACGTCTTCGCAGCCTACGAGCGCGCACCGCATTCCGTGCTTTTCCACCTCGATGCGCCCGAGCTACGCGCCGGAGAGCACGTCGTGCTGCGCGACGTTCGCGTGAACATCGGGCGCAACGAGCGCGTTCGCATCAGTGGTGACAACGGCGCTGGCAAAACGACCCTGCTCTCCGCCCTGCTGGCGACCCGGCGCCGCGACGAGCGTGTTTTGTCGTTACCTCAAGAGCTGCCCCGCGCCGACGTCGAGCAGCTCCTGGCGCAGCTCCGAGCCATTGGGGATGAGGAACGCGGCCGCGTCTTGTCGGTGTTCAGCGCCCTGGGCAGCGACCCC
>DASQDA010001111.1:0-9370 GCA_035634435.1 Polyangiaceae bacterium | reverse complement strand
CGAACGTGGCAGCGCGATCGAGCGGCACGTCGGTGTGCTCGACGAGGGCTTGGATGGCGTCGCTGCCGAGCGTTTCGCCCGGCGACGAGATTTGTAGGTAACGCCAACCGAAGTGATGAAAGGGGCGAAACTCCTGGGCGCCCGCGCTCTGGATGTAGCGGAACGAGAGGTCGGAGCCCTGGTTGGCGGCCGGGACCGTGGAAACGTGGCCGTCGGCCAGCAAGCGATAGCCAGCCGCCAGCGTGAGCGTGCGGCCCGCCACACCTGCGGCGAAGCGGATGACGGGTCGCGCCGCGATCACCTTACCGAAGTCGGCGATGACGGAGCCGTCCGCGAGCGTCCGGACGGAGGTCGGACGGATGAGCGTCGCGGCAATGCCCGCTTGCTGCCCTACCAAGCGCGTGAACACGCCCGCTGGATGAGGCCCCACCACCTGAGGCGCCGCCCAGCCCGCGGTCGCGTAACCAGGCATGTCCCAGCCCGGAGTCGCTGCACGCGCGTCGATGCGCTCGACGTAGTCGCCGGAGTCGGAATTGCGTTTTGGCGACCCGCTCTGCCAGGCGCTCGCGCGTTTTACTTGCCAGGTAGCGTCGGTCACGACCGTTTGACGGCTGCCGTCCGCATGGTCGATCACCAGGCGCACCAGGAGCCCGCGCTCCCCGGCGGGCCGGCCCTGACCTGAGCCAAACCAGTGATAGATGGCCCCGATCGCCAGCGGCTGTCCCGCAGTGATGTGCGCGGTCACGTCGGTGGCTCGGTAGTACCCTTCACCGGGGTAGGAGAACGAGGCGCCGCGGTCGACGCTGACGCCGTTCAGGCGCAGCTCGTACTGGTGACTCGCGGACGCGTAAAGGCGCGCTCGCACGACAGGGCTGCTCGTGACAGCGATTTCCTTGCGCGCCAGCGTGTAGTCGTCCGCCTCGCTCGAGGCGCGTCGGATCCAGCTGGCACCCCAGCCCCCATTCGCCACACCCGTATCCAGCTGCGCCGCTGGTGCCCAAGGGGAAGGCTGGTCGTCGCGATCCCAGGTACGCACGGTCCATGAGTAGGTGGTCTCGTTCGCCAGCGCCGGGCCAGCGTAGGGAACGTACGCTTGTTCACCGGAGGCGACCTTGTTGCTATCCCAGACCATCATCGCGTCCTTGGTACGCGTGACCACGATCTGGTAGGCGGTCTGGATTTCATTCGGCCCGTCCTGGGGAAGCCAGCCGAACAGCGGCGCCCCCTCCACGTTCATGGGGCGCGTGCGATCACCGACGGTGAGATTCGTGGGGGCCATGGGCGCGGCAGCGCGGCCGATGACGCCTCCGCCTTCGCCAACGCTGCCGCCCGGGCTCATTCCGCCCCCGCTCGTCCCGCCCGAGCTCGCTCCACCCGGGCTTGCGCCGCCCACGTTCGCCCCGCCGGTGCCAGACTCTACGCCAACGCTTCCCGCGCTTGCTCCTGCTGAAAGTGTGCCCCCGCTGGCGCTGGGAGCACCAGCGGCTGGCGATCCACCAGCAGAGGCGGCGTTTCCACCGTCAGTTGGATTGCTCCTTCCGCCCGGGGCGGCGCCTCCCACCGATGGTATCGTGCCCCCGTCACCGGCTCCGGGGCCACACCCGAAGAACACCCCCACGACGAGGCCAGCAGCAAGCCTGGTTATGGGCTTCACGGCAGCACGTCGCTTCGGACACATCGCTCGGCCATCTACTGCGTAGTGGGCGCCAGGGAGGCGGAGTAGGTCACGCTCCACCCAACTAAACGGATCCGTGCATCCGGTCGCGTGGCGCTCACGCCGGGGCGGTTGACTCGACGCGATTGCGACCTGTGCGCTTGGCGCGATAAAGCGCCTGGTCCGTCGCGTCCAAGAGGCGGTTGGCAGAGCGCTGCTTGGGTTCATTCGAGCTCAACCACGCAACGCCGACACTGGCAGTGACGGGGACCCTGCCGCCGTTTGCCTGCAGTGTCAGTTCGGTAATCGCGGTTCGCAGCCGTTCCGCCGCTGCAACGGCGGCGCTGCCCTCCAGCCCGGGCAGGATGATCGCGAACTCCTCGCCCCCGTACCGGCACACCGCGTCTTCCGCACGGGCAATCGCCCAGAGCCCGTTGGCCACCTCTTGCAAGGCGTGATCGCCGAACGGGTGCCCGTAGGTATCGTTGATATGCTTGAAATGATCGATGTCGAGCAGCGCCAGCGCCAGCGCCCGGCGGTTTCGCAGAGCGGAAGCATGCTCTTCGTGCAGCCGCGTGTCGAAGTATGCGCGGTTGCACAGGCCGGTGAGGCCGTCGACCTGGGCGCGGGTCGTGAGCAAATCTTGATAGCGCTTGGTGCGCAGCGCTGCGCGAACGCGCGCCCGCAGCTCCAGTCCATCGAACGGCTTGGTGACGTAGTCGACGGCACCCAGATCGAATGCCGCCGCCTTGGTGGCGGAGTCTGCCGTGCCGGTGAGGAACACCACCGGGATGGTTGCCGTGTTGGGGCTTGCCTTTAGTTGCTTACACACCTCGAGTCCGTCCACGCCGGCCAGGTCCAGATCCAGTAGGATCAGGTCGGGGCGCAGTGCGGTGGCGAGGGCAAGTCCCGAGGCAGCATCCATCGCGCGGTGCGTGATCAGCGACTCTGAGCGCAGGCGCGCCTCGATCAATTGGTGGATATCCGGCGAGTCGTCGATGATGAGCACGCAGGGGGCCTTGCTGCGTACGACTGCCGAGGGCGTCGAACCCCGCGCAGCCGGCTGCGCTCGTTCACACAAGCTCAGCAGGCCGCTGAGCGCTTGCTCCAGTGCTTCACGACCGACCTCGTCTTGCACGCTGGCCTCGAGCCGGGCCGCTGCCTCGGTGATCGACGGAAATCCGTAGCCCCCCGCCGCGCCCTTGAGCTGGTGGGCGAGCCGCCGCAGCTTGGGTCGATCGTCCCGTCGAGCGGCGTCGCGCATCACCGTCACCTGGGAAGGCAAGCCCTGGACGAAAGCTCCAACCGGCGCGGCCATCTCGAGGTCGTCGGCATAAGTGCTGATCAGAACAGCGGGGCGTCGCAGGGCACGCGGCAGCGGTGGTAGTGATGTGCTCGGTCTGGGTGGGCTGGCGGGCGCGAGCGGTGGAACGCTGTGCCGCATCTCACTCAGACGGCTTGATAGAGCCTCGAGGAGCTTTTCGCGCTCGATGGGCTTCGTCAGATAGTCGTCGCAGCCGGCTGCGATGCACCGCTCACGCTCACCCGCCATGGCGTGTGCGGTGAGTGCCACGATAACCCCCTCGTAGCCCTTCGCCCGTAGCTGCGCGGTGGCTCCGTACCCGTCCAGCTCGGGCATGTGCATGTCCATCAGCACCAGGTCGTACGGACACCCACTCTCCAGTGCGCCCAACGCCCGCTCGACAGCGCGACGCCCGTTGTCGACCACTGTCACGTCGAGGCCGCGCTTGCGCAACACGCTGGCGATGAGCAGCTGATTGTCCGGACCGTCTTCCGCCAGGAGCACCGTGCCTTGCAAGGCCGTACGCGCGCTGATCGGGCCCGCAACCAGCAGGGGCTCCGGCGCGCCGGGACTGAACGCTTCCACGGTCGCGAAGGTAAGCTCGCTGCCGTTCGCAGCCCGAACGGGAATGCTGAGCCGGAACGTGCTGCCCTGGCCCACCTCGCTCTGCACGGCGATGCTCCCGCCCAGGGCTACGGCCAGCGGAGCGCAAATGCCAAGGCCGAGGCCCGTGCCGCCGTAGCGCCGCGTCATGGATGCGTCGGCCTGCGAGAATGGTTGAAACAACAGGGCGGTTTGTTCCGGCGCGATTCCGATGCCGGTATCGACCACCTCGATGTGCAGCGTGCAGCTGGTAGCGTTCATGTCGCAGCGTGCAACGATGTGAACGCTACCGCGCTCGGTAAACTTGATGGCATTGTTGACCAGGTTGAGCACGATCTGCCGCAGGCGAGTGGGATCCGAGCGCACCACGAGCGGCATCGGAGAGTCATAGCGCAAGCCAAACTCCAGATTCTTTTCGATGGCGCGGACCCGCATCAAGGACGCGACCTCCGTCAGGATGCGGGCAGGCGAGAACTCGATTTCCTCTACCGACATCTTGCCCGCCTCGATCTTGGATAGATCGAGGATGTCGCTCAGCAACGCCAGCAAGTGCTCGCCATTGCGCCGGATGGTCATCGCGTAGTTCAGGCGCTCGCTGTCGTCGAGCTTGGGGTCGAGTAAGAGATCGGCGAAGCCGAGGACGGCCGTCAACGGGGTGCGGATCTCGTGGCTCATGTTGGCGAGGAATGCGCTCTTGGCCTGGGCGGCTGCCTCGGCGGCCTCCTTGGCTTGCTTGAGGTCGGCGGCTGCACGGGTGCGCTCCGAGATGTCCATCATGGACCCGATCATCCGTACGCCTTCGGCGTTGCCGTCGCGCAGGATGTAGCCGCGGTCGAGCACGTGCGAGTAGCTGCCGTCCGCGCATCGGAAACGATACTCTTCTGACCAGAAGCTGTCGGCGCCGCGGAGCGCCGCGCTCAGGCTGGCGTCCACCGCCGTTGCATCTCCTGGATGGATTAGCTCGGCCCACCAGTCGAGGCTGACATTGCCCCCGGGGTAACCGAAGTTTCGCTCCAGCTGGTCGGAGAGCCAGAGCGCATTCGTGCGCAGATCCAGATCGTAGATGACGTCGTTGGTGGCGCAGGCCGCAATCTGAAACCGTTCCTCGCTCTGACGCAGGGCTGCCTCGGCACGCTTGCGTAGCACCAGTGATCCGAGCTGAGCCATGGCGGTGGACAGCAGCTCGAGCCCGCGCGGATCCTCCGGGCTGACCTGCCGTCGCAACAGCACGAGCACGGCGAGCGCCACGCCGTCGGCCACCAGAGGGAGCCCCACGCATGTGCGCAGGTTGGCGCTGCGTGCCTCTTCCGCCCGGCAGAATACGGCTTCCGAGGTGCTCGTGACGTCCGCGTGCCATTCGGCCTGCATGCTCGACCACACGCGCGCCGGCAGCGTCGCCTCGCGCGTCGCCAGGCGCTTCTCGGTCTGGGCGCGGAAGGTCTGCAGATCGAACGACCCTGCGTAAAACACCGGGCTGCACTCCAGGACCGCGCCGTCGGCACTCGGGACCCACATTTCGCCGTAGTCCCACGCGTCCGCCAGACAGACATGGTCTAGCGTGGCTTGCAGCGCGCTCTGAACGGTGTCGGCGCTGTGAATGGCCCGCGTGACGACCTCGAGCAGGTTGCGCTGCCTGTCTGCTCGCTGAAGGTCTGTAACGTCCTGGGCGGTGCCGAGCAAACGCGCGATGCGCCCGGAGGCATCGGCGAGCACCCGGCCACGACTGCGGATGGTGCGCAGCTCACCATCCGTCCCCGTGACGTGATACTCGAAGGCAAAGGGCTGACGCTCGCGGCTGGCGGAGCGTAGTGTGCGTTCGACGTACTCACGGTCAGCGGGCGCGATGGCCTGCAGGAAGAGGTTGAACGGGGTGAGGCTCGTCCATTCGGAAACGTTGCAGATTCGCCGTAGCTCATCCGAAAACGAGATCGTATCCGTACGCAGGTCCCACTCCCAGCTTCCGGCGCCGACGATCGACTCCGCTTGTGACAGGAGCTGCTCCCGCTGGCGCAGCTCCATCTCCGATTCCTTGCTGCCGGTCATGTCGTGAGCGACCGCGTAGACCAGGCCGGTTTCTGGCTCGGGGGCTGCCGTCCAGCGCAACCACTTATAGCTACCGTCGCGGCAGAGGTAACGGTTCTCGAAGCTCACGGTCGGAACACCCGCCTCGAGCTCCGCCATGATCAGGCGTGTGGCCGGGTGATCGTCCGGATGAACGAACTCCAGGTAGTCTCGGGTGGTGAGCTCGTGCTCGCTGTAGCCAAGGACGCGCTCGAACGCGGGATTTACCCGCTGAAAGCAGCCTTCGACGCTGGCGATACACAGCAGATCGAGCGAGAGCGTGAAGAATCGATCGAGCTCGGGCAGCTGCTGACCGCCGCTCCCGGGAGCGCGGTCTTTCGAGCGAAGGGCCATGCGCCGACATGCTACGGCCGCGCCGTTCCAGCGTTAACATGTTGCGCACCCCTGCTACAACAGCCCCCCACCGTGAGGCAGCGCGCCCCGGCGCATTCCGCCAGCGGCGCCTCCGAGCGAGCGCGGCAGCCGGCTCGGATGTTGTAGCGTGCCCGGGCCAATGACTCTCACTGCAACCATGTACCGCTTCCAGATCGGGCTTTCAGACGTGGATCGAAACGTCTACGAGACGCTCGACCTACGAGTCGCGCGCCACCCCTCGGAGTCAGCGCGCTATCTGCTAACCCGGACCCTTGCCTACTGCCTGGCGTACGAGCCGGGTATTGCCTTCAGCAAGGGCGGCTTGTCGGCGAGCGAGGAACCACCGCTCTGTGTCCGGGACCCGAGCGGCGTGCTGCGCGCGTGGATCGACGTTGGCTCGCCCTCTGCCGAGCGCTTGCACAAAGCCGCCAAAAGTGCCGAGCGCGTCGCTCTCTATACGCACGTCAATCCCGTGCTGCTCCGGCGCGAGGCTGCCACCCGGACGATCCATCGCCTCGAGCAGATCGAGGTCTGGCATGTCGAAACGAGCTTGCTGGACGCGTTCGAGGCGCACCTCCAGCGCAACCTGAAGCTCGAGCTCGTCCGCACCGACGGCCAACTCTACTTTACCGTGCCTGGTTTCACGTTCGACGGCCCCCTGCAGCGCTTATCCCTCGTGGAGCAACTATGAGTAGAGGTAAGCAAGGCTCGCAGGTCTCGCACCCGCACCACCTCGCTGGGCGTTACCGATGTGACGGGATGGATGCTCAATTGCTTGTTACCCTTTCACGACGGCGTAAACTAAACACTTGATCTCACGCTTTGGTTTTCGCCACCTGCTTGGAATGCTCGCGGCGCTCAGCGCAGCGGCCAGTTGCTCCTCCGGTGAAGAACATGCGCCCTGGGAAGGCGGCGGCGCAACGCCTCCCGTAGGAGGCCCTCCTGCTGGCGGTCCGTGCACCGACGGCGCTACGCGCGCGTGCGGCCGCAGGCTGAACGAGCGGGACGGCATCGTCACGTGCTTCAAGGGATCGCAGGCGTGCGAACAAGGTACGTGGGGCGAGTGCACCAACGGCAATGTCAGCACTCAGTCGCTCGTACGCGGCGGCACGGGGCCCGGTGTGCACGTGCTCGCCTACAGCACGCCGGCGGTTTGCGTGAGCAACCCCTGCGACCCGGGCTGCGAAATCTTCGACGAGGTTCCGCCGGTGCCGCCGAAGTCCGTGCAGAGCGAGCCGATCTACGTGTGGAATACCGGATCGCTCGCTGGGTTTCCGAACGGTTTGGTCAAGAAGGGCTTCACCGAGCCCTGCTCGACTTCGTCGGATTGCCAGTTCAACACGCGTTGCGAGGCTCCCGCGCTCGGCACCTGCGCCCATGGCGTGTGCGAACCGGGGGCTGCTCTCGCATCGGATTGCTCGAGCTGCGCGGAAGCGATTTGCGACGTGGATCCTAGCTGCTGCGAGATCCAGCCGGAGGTCGACACGTGCACGCACGACCCCTGCGCGCGGGGAGGTTACCTGAAGACCGGCTGCAACAGCTGCGTCACGGACATCTGCGCCAAGCTCCCCGCCTGCTGCGACAAGAGCGGCTCGTGGACAGCGGACTGCGTCGCGGAGGTCGCCATCACCTGCGGCAACAGCTGCGAGTGCAAGACGGACGAGCTGGTGCACGCGGGGCGCTGCTACTATCGGCCGAGCGCAGCGCTCAACTGGAGCAAAGCACGCGCGGGCTGCACAGGGCGGGGCGTGGACTGGGATCTGATTCGCGTCAACACCGCCGCCGAGAACGACTTCACGAAAACGAACTGGGGCACCTCCGGCAGCTCGTGGATCGGCATGAACGATCAGAGCGTGGAAGGCAGCTGGGTGTGGCCCAACGACACCTCGGGTGAGAAATGGACGTCCAAGGCCGGGGCGCCGTTCTACACGAAGTGGGCCGCGAGCGAGCCTGGCGGTGAAGACTGCGCTGTCGTGAGCCACGGCACGGGAGGCAGCAGCGGAAGCTGGTATGAAGAATCGTGCACCAAGACCAGCGCGCGGGGTCTGTGCGAAGGCCCTCCGCAAAAGATGGCGTCGCCGGCCCCCCCAGCCGTGGCCTGGAGCGCAGCGTGCGTGGCGAAGGTGGGTAGTGTGTGTAAGGCGACCTGCGACGTGGACAACGCTGCATCGAGCAGTGGTCAGTGCGTGCCCTGGTATCCGGGGGAGAAGGACCCAAGCTGCAGCGGCATCGACCTCGCCGTGGCGGCGCCCTGCGATGGAGTGATCCCGGTCTGCAATCACGGGCTGAGCACCGCGCCGGCAGGCATCCGCATCGTGCACTTTCCCGGCAACTCGCAGCAATACCCCTCGTGTAGCCCCTCGCTAAGCCACCCCCAGGCCAAGGAATGCTTCACGAAGGCCGCCATTCCGTCGGGCCAGTGCATCAACGTTACTGATTGTGCCGGCTTGAGCGGCAACCGGGAGATCATGATCAACCCCGCGGGGGCAGCGCACGTAGCCGAGTGCGACTGCGGCGACAACTGGTCGCTCTACCACCACAGCGAATGCATCGAGCCCATCTGCGCGGGCGGCAACAGCGAGGCGAAGCTCGCGAAGCGGCCGATCGATATCATTTTCATCGTCGACAATTCCGGCAGCATGGCGGGCGAGATTCTGCAAATTCAGAACCGCATCGACACCGACTTCGCTGCCATCATTGCGGCAAGCGGCATCGACTACCGTGTAATCATGGTCTCGCGCTTCGGCGACGTGAACGTCGCGGTGGGCGGCAGCGATCATCCAATTTGCATCAAAAAGCCGCTCGGCGGCAACGACTGCGTGGACCCGGTGAACGAGACACTCGTCTCCAATCCGCCGAATTTCTACCACTACAGCGCCGACATCGAAAGCCTCGACTCCTGGTGCAAGCTACTCGGCGGCTATGCCCGTCCTGACGAGCTGCCCACGGGTGCCCGCGCCTGGATACCGCGCGCCGCCAGCGGGTGGTCCCAATGGCTCCGTCCGAACGCATTCAATGTGTTCGTCGAGATTAGCGACGACGACATCAACTGCGCGACCTACGGCTACTCGTTCAACGACAGCAATACCGTGACCGGAGGTACGAACGCGGCCAACGCTTTCGATACCGCCTTACGGGCCCTGTCCGCGGAAGACTTTGGCACCGCCAGCGCGCGCAACTACGTTTGGCACAGTATCATCGGCATGCTGGCCAACAGCCCCGCGACCACCGCGTGGCCCGCAACCGCCGCAATCTCGACAACGACCTGTGGCACCGGCGCCGACGGCCCCGGCACCGGTCATCAAGCACTCAGCAAGCTCACAGGTGGCCTGCGCTACCCGATCTGCAACAACACCAACTTCAACGCCATCTTC
>DASQDA010001110.1:0-4069 GCA_035634435.1 Polyangiaceae bacterium | reverse complement strand
CCCAGGCCGGCATGCTGCATCGAGCCGGTGCAGGCACTCTCAGTTCGACTACCACTTCAGACCGCAGCGCAAGATAAAGAGCGAGCGACGTGCCGAAGACCTAGGAGCGGTATGCTTCTACTTGAAGAGAATTCTGATCATCTAGCATGCTGCCCCTCCGCGCCAGGCCCATGTACGTCATGTGTGCGTCCTGCGAGAGCTCGCCATAAAACCAATCATTGAGATACATGAGGAACGCTCTTCGCTTCTCACTCTTCGTCCGTTCGCCGTCCTTCCGAGTTCGCCCTGTCATCTTTCCAGGATTCGGAAATCTCGAGACAGTGGACGGGTCAGCCCTGTTCGCAGCAGTGATCCGACAGTCCGCCTCGTGCGACGCTACCCACGCGCTGTGCCCCGTCAGATAGTCGCGCGAGCGAGGGTCGCTGCCATATCGTCCGACGAGTCGCTGGTGGATCTCATAGGCATCACGCCAGCCACTTCGGTAGTACTGCTCCGTGTTGACGGCAGGATCATCGTACAGAAAAACGATCCCCATCAGTGCCTCCAGCAAGGTTCGGGCGAGCGGAGGCACGGAGGTGGCGAGAGCGGGAGCCGGTCCGTGACCAGCCTGACGATCGAGCGTCAAGTACCTGATCGCTCGAAACGTTGCGGCGCCCGTGCGGACGTTGAATTTCAGGAATGCCGGCAGTCCGCGGTGGTAGTCCTCGATGCCCGCACGGTGTTCCCTGTCGATCCGCAGCGCGACCGCTTGCGCGAGGTCATCGAGCCGAGTCGCCATAGGGTAGAAGCTGATTTCCTGCAGGGCAGCACTCACCATTATCGACAACTAGCACGCTCACAGCCACGAGGAGCGAGTCAGCTCACCGAGCGCACTCATAGGACGTAGTCGCTTCTGCTATGGCCGAGGTGGCCCAGAAGTCGGGAATCTGCAGATGCCCCCTGCTGTCCCGCTCCCAACCCACGATGGGCCCCGTGTAGCCGATCCGTACTGCGATTGCAGCCGCAAGAAGCATCTGAACCAAGTCGACGCGGTCAGCGGCGGCCTGGATGTCACCGCCTGCTTCGTCGAACATAGTGAAGTCGTGGGCGGATGAGTTTCTCATACCAATCTCTCCGAGCACCCGTTTCGGCAAGTTTATGGACCAGTGAGCAAACGCCGTCTCGACGACTTTACTCGTCGGCCGCTGGATCGCGCTTGAGCGAAGCTTGTTCAGGAGAACATCCGCGTCCTCGTTGGTGCGTGCAAAGAGGGCGATCTCGGGAGCATGTTCATTTACCCACCTGTTCCAATCCCGTCCGCACGTAACCAGCGGCGGCAACGATTCCTTCGGCATGCTGCGTTTACAGAAGGCCTCCAGCGCCGTCTGCGCGAGGAGGTAACCGCCGTGAATGTGTCCACGCAGCCCCTCCAAATAGCCGGTAATGGCCATCGACACTGCTTCGTCGTCGTTCGCGATCTCGGCTGATACCAGGCGGAAGAGAGGCTCTGCCCAGTTGCTTCGCTCAAACACGCCATGCGGAAAAGGGATTCTGTGCCGGTGAGTGATTGGGGGTGGTCGTCCAGGACCCACGGCGCCGACCACGTTCGTGGCTTCATCTATTGCCCACAGCACCGGCACGCCCAACGAACGACCGCAAACGAAATCTAGTGCGACAAGATCCGTACGAACACTCGCAGCCGTCGGGACTGCTTCTTGGAAGGAAACCACTGCCCAGCAAGACCTCCCAACACTAAGCAGGTGCCACAACAGCGTACCCATGACGCGCAAGTGACCACGGCTTGATGACGGTCCGTCGCGCAGGAGTAGATTGTCGCCGGGGGGGCGCGGGAGCTCGTGCACTTCTCCGACGAATACAAGACGCGAAACTTCCCGTGGCAGCCACTCCCATGCGTCTAGTTCGAACTCGACACCGCCAGACGTCGAGCCATCGTTACGCGTGGTCGCGCCCATGTGATGCAGGTGCGCACGCGCCGCGCTCAATGTCGTCCCGTCAGCGAGCTCTAGGCGCGCGGGCTTGTTCAACACGTGCATCATGTTGAAGAGCTCGTATGGACCTGACGTGCCGCGGAACACCCTGAAGGTCAGTTCGTGGCCAGCTAGGCTGAGTTCGGCGTCCTCGAGCGCAAGATCGACTCCCGCCCAGATCAGCCGCGTCGGCTTGGGCAAGGCAGTTGGTGAAGGCCGCAAACCGCCGTAGCTCACGGCCAAGCTAACCTCCGCCAATCGTCCAGTAAGCTGCACGGGCTCCGCCTCATCGGTCATCTCGCAATTCTATGCGAACTCAGTTCGCGGTGTGGATAGCGTTGAGAGAAGCGCCGACCTTCGCAGCCCCGGACGTCAGCCTCGGTTCGTCTAAATTACCTCAAGGCTACGATCCTGCCGGTGAGGTCGACCCGTTCAGCTTGGAGGTCGACGCTCCGCGCCTCGTCGGTTCGCGAAAACGTTCGGCTCGCGTGAGCCTGTATCAGCGTCACCAGCTCCTCGTCTGACAGCGGCTCGAAAAGCTCGCGGTGCACGAGCTCGAGGAGACGACGTTCGATGTCTGCTCGCGTTGGCTGGCCTCGGAAAACGCTCGCCAGTCTTCCGTTGCCACGGAGATGGCTCAGTAGTGTCCCCAGCGCCGTCTTCATGTTGGCTCCGCCGCGGTGGCCGCGGACGCGCGACAAGGGCGCCGTCTCGTTGCACACGAACGCTTTCTGATAGGCAACGAACCGCGGATCCGTCTTCCACCGATCGCGACGCGGGGCCGAGCCCGGAAGAGCCAGCCGCAAACAGCCGCCAGTCGCATCCGGGCTGCCGAAGATGTACTTCCAGAGCCGATCCAGGTTCGCGATGGCCGCGTCCGGGTCGCGCATATTCACCGCGCCCGCGGTCTCGCCAATCCTGAGCGCGTGGAGCGATTCGCTTGTGAGCTCAGCCTCGAGCCGCCAAACCGGTGAGCGCCCATCCCAACCGGCGGCCGCGTACGCGGCGAGCTCGGTGCGGGTCTTCTCCGCGTCGATGCCGTGCTGGCTCATGAGCTCCTCCGTCTTGTTGTAGAGACGCACGTAGATCGAGCTGCCGCGGCTGCCGAGGCCGAATCCGGTGAAGCAGGTGCCGTCCGGCGTACGCCGCGCCCATTCAGCCTTGCTCTGCGGGATGGTAAACCACGTGGCGCTCTTGATGCTGCGACGAATGTATGCGTCGCGGTCCGCGGGGCCGAAGGACACGTGTGTCGCGTCGGCACACACGTCGAGGCGCCGGGCGCGCTGCTCACAGCCGTGGACGCCGCCCGTAAGGTTCAGCACAAGGGTTCGCATATACGCGAGGACGGCGGCGGGCTCGTGTGTCGCGAGATACACAGCCGACGCCTGCACGACGATGTCGAACCCGTGTTGGTCAGGGCCAACGTGGATCGTCATGTCGGCGTTGGTCATTAGGAGCTTGCCGCTTTCGGAGCGGCTGCTTTTGAGCTGAAAAGCCGCGGGGGTGGCGAGGCGTTCCTCGCCCCACGACGCGAGCTCAGCTTCTGCCTCGCGCGGCGCGCTCCATCGCGCTCATGTCAACGTTCTGCACTTCCCGGATCGGGGACGTGCCGACAAAGAACGGTGCCGCCCCCACCTTGCGCGCGAGCTCATGCGCTCGCCGAAGCTCTAGCTGGACGCGCGGATGAACGCCGACGCGGAAGGCGACTTGGAACGCATCCATGCGCCAGGTCAACAGGTGCGGCTCGGGGCTTGAGCGCCGCAACTTCGGCGCTGTCATGACGCGCTCCCGGTCGGCGCCTCAAAGCCTGTTGTTCCGCAGGGTTGCCGCCGGACCCATGGCGTTTGACCCCCCTGTTAGTTCCGGGGGGGCCGACTGTCGCGTCGAAGCGCGAAAACGCATTCAGGCGTGACGCTGAGCAACAAGTGGCTTTGCCATTGGCGGCGTGCAGAGCGCCGCAGTGGCTCGCCATGGCGTCAACGCGGACGGGCGAGCTGATGGCGGTGACTCCCTGGACGCGCGCGGCAGCGCGCGGATGTGAGCGCGCTGGGCGCGCTCCGGAGACAAACCCCGGCGAACCACGGCTCTCCGGAGCCCTCCAG
>DASQDA010001109.1:0-1607 GCA_035634435.1 Polyangiaceae bacterium | reverse complement strand
GCGAGTTCTCGGAGCTGGTCACCCTACCCTTCGAGTTTCGTGACTACTTCGCCTCGGACGACCTGGGACGGACGTACCGGCACGTCGCGGCGGGTGTGCCTCGACGGGGCCAGTGGGTGGTCGCGGGTCAAGCGCCGCGTTGATCGAGCTTGGCGGTGACGAACATGCCGAGCAGCATGGTCACCACGAAAACGATCGCTCCCGGCGCCAGGGCGGCAAGCGAGACGACGGCTGGCCCTGGGCAGTAGCCGCTGAGACCCCAGCCGATACCGAACAAGGCGCTTCCAATCAGGAGCTTGGCGTCGATCCTGCTCGCGGCGGGGAGGCTGTCGGCGAAGAGCGGAGCGGATCGGCGGCGCATCCAGCGATAGGCGAGCGCGTGCACGGCAACCGCGCCACCCATCACGAAAAGGAGACTTGGGTCCCACTGACCTCCCACGTCGAGAAAGCCGATCACCTTGCTCGGCTGGGTCATGCCGCTGACGGCGAGTCCGGTGCCGAACAAGGCGCCCGCTCCGAACGCAACTGCCTGAGGCGAGCTCAAAAGCCTCACGGCGGACCGCCCAGCGCACGTACCAGGCCCACCGTCAGCATACCGGCGGCAACAAAGGCGAAGGTTGCCGAAAGCGAGCGCCGAGACCAGCGGCTGACCCCGCAGACACCGTGACCGCTCGTGCAGCCGTTGCCCAGGCGCGTGCCCACACCGACGAGCAGTCCGGCAACGGCGAGCAGCGGGAGGGAGCTTCGCGAGGCTGCAATCGCCGCCGGGTGCGCGATGGCGACGACGAGACCCGCACCCAGCAGGCCCCCGAGGAACCAGGCACGCCAGCTGCGTTCCCCAGGCGCGGAGAGCAACAAGCTTCCAACGATCCCACTGATGCCCGCGACCCGTCCCGAGCCGACGAGCAGCAGCGACGCGGCAACTCCGATGAGGACGCCTCCCACCAGCGAGCTCATGGGCGTGAAGTCTTGCATCTGGCTCAGCCCGCGCGTGGGGCGGCCCGAAGCTGCTCGAGCTCGCCGCTGGCCATCAATCGGTAAAGATCGTCGTAGCCGCCGATCAACACACCTTTGACGAAGATCATGGGAAAGGTCGGCCACCCCGTCCAGAGCTTCAATGGGAGCCGCTCGCGCCACTTGCTCAGGTAGCTGCCGTATTCGATGTACTCATAGCCGATTCGATGTTCGTCAAGCAGGCGGCGAGCGCGCTTCGGAAAAGGATTCTGGCGCATGCCGACGATGACGATGTCGTGCAGGCGAACCGCTGCTTGCACGGTTTGCAAGCTGTCCCGTCCAGATTGAGCAATCTTGTCCCGGATGGCCGGGTGCACCCGAGCTTCGTCAAGCACTTCGCGCATCGAAGCGGGATAGGGCCGCGCCAATCTGGTCGCAAGGCGCCGCGCGCGGCAGCTTACTTTGTGGCCGCACAACGCACCGTGGAACGACGCGCCCCGAGTGGTTGCGTGCGCTGTAGGCTCGGGAGCTCGAGCCGTGGGGCGCTGTGTGCCAGCCTGCTTGCACCTCGGCATGTCGGCCGATGCTCACTTGAGCATGGCAACGTGGGGCTGGCCGCGCGACCCGCGTTAGTTTCGACACCTTCTTTACCT
>DASQDA010001108.1:0-5712 GCA_035634435.1 Polyangiaceae bacterium | reverse complement strand
CCTCGGCGATGTTGGCGCTTCAGTAGCGGCAGCTCGGCTCGAGCTCCTGCGAAAACACCTCCGTACCCACGTTGTCCTTGAGTGACACGGTCAGGCGTTTGCTGCGGTGATCGATGTCGAGCTGGCCGAAGAACTGCAGTCCGGCGCTGGGCGGCAGGTTGACCTGGCCGGGGGGCGGTGCTTTCTCGAAAATCACCGTTGGCCCAAACGTATCATCCAGGGTGTTGGGCCCGAAGCTGCCCGCGTGCAGTGGCCCCGACACGAACTCCCAGAACGAATCGAAGTCCTGGAAGCGTGCCACGGAGGCGTCGTAGTAATGCGCCGCGCAGTAGTGCACGTCAGCGGTCAGCCACACGACATCTTTGATGCCCGCATGCTTGATGAAGCGCAGAATCTCCGCGATCTCGAATTCGCGTCCGAGAACCGGCCCGTCGCCGTTGGACGAATTCTCGAAGCGGGGGCAGCCCGACACCGGATCGGTCCCGTCGCCGACGTTGAGCCCGAGCGGCATGTCGGCGGCAATGATCTTCCAGGTGGCGCGTGACCGGCGCAGCTCGCGCTTCAGCCACTCGATCTGAGCACGCCCCAGGAAGGCGGTTTCGGGGCCCGGCGAGGGCTCGACGTTGCAGCCATTGCCCGCGCGGTACGAACGCATGTCCAGCACGAAGACATCCAGATCCTCGCCGTAGGGAACGTGCCGATAAATGCGGCCGATAGCGTCGCCACGAGCGGGTCGGATGGGCGCGTGCTCCAAGAACGCCTGCTTGGCATGGGCCACCAGCACGCCGACGTCCCTTTCCGTGTAGCGCGCGTCGAGCTCCTTGCTCGGTGACCAGTTGTTGACGACCTCATGGTCGTCCCACTGCCAGATCTGAGGCACCTGTGCGCTGAAGTTGCGGACGTGCTCGTCATAGCGGTTGTACAGGTGGTTGCGCCGATACTCGTGCAGTGTTTCGGCCACCTTCAGCTTCTCGGGGACCACGTCCAGGAAGGCGTTGCGCCAGACCACCTCGCCCGCAGCATTGACGACCTCGGGCACCATCGGACCATCCGCATAGATGGTGTCGCCCGAGTGGATGAAGAAGTCAGGCTCGGCTTGCCGCATGGCCTCGTAAAGCTTCATGCCGCCCTGGGCGAGGTCGATGCCCCAGCCCTGCCCCGCGGTGTCTCCGCCCCACACCAGGCGAATGTCGCGCTGTCGCCTGGGGGCCGTGCGGAAGCGGCCCAGGAGAGGCTCGCTCTTGCCACGCGAGAAGCGCGCGTTTTCGAAGCTCACGCGCACGAAAACCTCAGCGCCGGGCGGCAGCTCGGACAAGTCCACGCGCGCGGTGAAGTCCGTTTGATCCGTGGCCAATGGGCCCACGACCCGGCGGGAACGGCGAAAGCGCTCGTCGAGCGACCACTCCACGATCATCTGCGCGGCCCGATCCGTCCGGCTCCACACGATGGCGCGGTCGCGTAGCACGTCGCCGATCTGCAGACCCCACGCGACCGACGGCGACCCGGGGGTCCGCCAGGGGCGCGCCTCGGCGCTCTCGAGCTTACCGAGACCCAGAAGCGCAGCGCTACCGAGCGCGGAGTGTTTGATGAAACGACGACGAGAATGACCGTTAGAGCTCATGAGACCTTCCCTTCGTGCGAGGCAGCAAGGTCCGCCTCAACCGAGGAGAGGTGCATAAGCGGCGCCCATGAATTCCCGATAGCGGGGCGGTGACATTGCGCTCCATGGGCTCCGACTCGCTGGCAGCGGGCCCATTTCGCTTCTGCAAAGTTACGCTCTCGTCGAGCGATGTTCACTGAGGGGGAGTCAATAGGACCTCTCTGTTGCCGCTGAGGTCCCCATGCCGCGCTGCCTGCTTTCATCGCTCACTGCCTTCTCGACGAGCTCGCTGCCTGCCGCCGCGTGCTGCGCAAGCCTGTTGCTCGGGTGTGGCTCCACCAGTACCCAGGAAAGCGCCGGCGCCGGCGTGGTGAAGGAAGCGCTCGGGGTCGACGAAGCTGCGGCGCAGCGCAGCGCATCCCACTCGCCTGGGTGTCAGGGGCATGAGGACGAGCACGGCGACGTGCCCGCAGCGCGCGAGCGCGACTCCAAGCGGGTGCACTGGCAGCGTCGTCCAGGACGGCCTGGTCGTCCGGTGCCCGTGAAGTTGCTCGGGTTCAACGACTTCCACGGCCAGCTGGCGCCACGCCTGGTGGCGGGTCGCCCCGCGGGTGGGGCCGCAGTGCTGGCCGGCTACCTACGCGCCGCCTCGGCCAGCGCGGCGGGTAGCACGTTCATCGTGCATGCCGGCGATCATGTCGGCGCCTCGCCGCCGAGCTCCGCGCTCTTGCAGGACGAACCAGCGTTTCAGTACTTGAAGCTCATTGGCAACGCTGACTGCGGGCGCCCGCGCTCGGCCGGCTGCAACGTCATCGGCACGCTCGGTAACCACGAGTTCGACGAAGGCACTAACGAATTGTTCCGCCTGTTGCGCGGCGGCAATCACGCGCTCGGACCCTTCCTACACGATCCTTGGCCCGGCTCCGCCGTTCCGTACGTCTCGGCAAACGTGGTGGACGCGGTGAGCGGGGCGCCCATTCTCCCGCCCTACGTGGTGCGCCAGGTGCAAGGCGTTCCAATCGGTTTCATCGGCGCGGTGCTCGAAGACACACCCAGCATCGTGACTCCCACCGGGGTTGAAGGCGTGCGCTTTCTGGACGAGGCCGACGCTATCAACAGCAGCGTGGCGCGCCTGCGCAAGCGAGGGGTTCAAGCGATTGTCGTGCAGATCCATCAAGGCGGCTCGCAGCGCAGCTACACGGGCAGCACCAGCGCCGAGCAGGGGGTGCCCAGCGGGCCCATCGTGGACATCGTACGCCGGCTCGACGACGCCGTTGACGTGGTGGTGTCCGGCCATACTCACCAATTCACCAACGCCATCGTTGCGAACCAAAATGGCGCCGAAATCCTGGTCGTGCAGGCATTCTCCTCCAGTACGGCTTTCGAAGACGTGGACCTCGTTCTCGACAGCCGCAGTCGCGATGTCATTTCGAAGTCGGCAGCGGTCGTGACCACGTGGGGCGACGAAGGCGCCGGTCTTTCGCCGGACGCTGCGGTGGCGGCCATGGTCGCGGAGGCCGAAGCTCGGGTGGCGCCCTTGGTGAACCGGGTCGTCGCCAGCGCGGCTGTCGATCTCACCCGTGCGCAGAACGCCGCGGGAGAGTCCGCGTTGGGCAACCTGATCGCCGATTCACAACGAGCGGCGGTGGGCGCCGATTTCGCGGTGATGAACCCAGGTGGGATCCGCGCAGACGTCGCCGCCGGCCCGATCACCTGGGGCGAGCTCTTCACCGTGCAGCCGTTTGGCAACACCGTGGTGCGGCTCTCGCTCAGCGGACAGCAGATCTACGACCTGCTCAACCAGCAGTGGGGCGGTGCGCAACCCGCAGGCGGTCGAATCCTGCAGATCTCTGGTTTCAGTTACAGCTGGGACGCCTCTGTTCCCGAAGGCGGACAACGCGTCACCCAGGTCCTCGATGCTGCGGGCAACGCGCTCTCGCTGTCAGCCACATACAGTGTTGCAGCGAACAACTTCATTGCCGCGGGCGGCGACAACTTCACGGTGCTGCGCTCCGCGGCGGACCAGGTCGGCGGCCCTCTCGACCTCGACGCGCTGATTGCCCACGTAGCCGGCCTGCCACAGCCTTTTTCACCACCGACAGCCGGGCGCATCACGCGCCAATAGGCCGCAATTCGAGGGACTATCGATGCAAATCTCGCGACGCAGCTTCCTCTACTACAGTGCTCCCATGGCGGCGCTTCCGCTGCTTCCGCCGCAGTGCAGTGACGAGTTGTACTATCGCAACGGGACGAACCCGTTTCTGCACGGGGTCGCGAGCGGCGACCCCGCTGCGACCGGCGTGATCCTGTGGACGCGCGTAACGGCCGATGGCGGCGCCCCTGCACGCTTTTCCGTACGTTGGTATATCGCGACCGATCCCGAGCTCACGCGCAACGTGCAGACTGGCGTCGCCGCTACGGATGGATCCGTGGACTTCACGGTGAAGATCGACGTGACCCGGCTGCTTCCTGGAACCACTTACTACTATCGATTCGAGGCGCTCGGACACGACTCCAAGGTGGGACGCACGCGGACCTTGCCGGTCGGACAGGTGCAGCGTCTGAGGCTCGCGTTCACCTCTTGCGCGAACCATGCGTACGGCATTTTCAACGCGTATGCCAGAATCGCAGAGCGTGCCGATCTGGACGCAGTCTTGCACCTCGGTGATTATCTCTACGAGTACGCGAACGCCGAGTACGGCGACGGAACGGCGCTCGGTCGCATTCCCAGCCCGAATCGTGAGATCGTCTCGCTGGAGGACTACCGGCAACGTCACGCGCAATACAAGACGGACGCCGACTTGCAAGAGGCGCATCGCCAACATCCGTTCGTCGTAGTCTGGGATGACCACGAGTCCGCCAACGACGCTTTCCGCGACGGCGCCCAGAATCATGATCCGGCCAGCGAAGGATCGTGGCTCGAGCGGCGTGCTGCCGCCATCCGCGCCTACTTCGAATGGATGCCCATCCGTGGCGTGGTGGGCGACGCGAGCGGACGTGTGTACCGCAGCTTTGCCTTCGGTAGCCTTGCAGACGTCATCATGCTCGACACGCGAATGGTCGATCGCGACCCGCAAGTGGCGGACCCGTGTGACGCCGCGACCTTGAGCTCTCCGGAGCGACAGCTGCTTGGGGCCGAGCAAGAGCAGTGGTTTTTCTCGGAGCTTTCGCAGTCGCAGCGCCGACGCGCCGGCTGGCGCATCGTCGGCCAACAGGTGATGTTCGCCGAGCTTCGCGATGTTTTCACCGGAACCGGCTGTGCTCTGAACACCGACCAATGGGACGGCTATGCCGCGGCGCGCGCTCGTGTGCTGTCGACTCTGAGCCGGGACAGCATCGACAATGTGGTGGTTTTGACGGGTGACATCCACTCGTCGTGGGCGAACGACATCACCAGCGATCCTTTCGACGCCGCCACCTACGAGGGGTCGAGCGGACGCGGAAGCGTGGCGGTCGAATTCGTCACGCCTGCGGTGACTTCACCCGGAATCGACGATCCGGTACAGGCCGCGTTCCTGGCCCAGGTGCTCCGGCAAACGCACCCCCACATCAAGTATGTCGATCTGAACCGTCGCGGCTACGCGCTGCTGGACGTCACCGAAGAGCGCGTTCAAGCAGAGTGGTACTTCGTGAGTAGCATCACCGAAGCGTCGCCTGCAGAGGAGCTGGGCGCCGCGTTCGTCACGATGGCCGGCCACAACCACATCGTCCCTGCGCTGGCCCCTTCAGAGCCTCGCGCGGACGCACCAGCCTTGGCGCCCCTGGCCCCGACGACGGTCTGATAACCACTTCGGGTCCCGGCCCAAACAGCCTCCACGGTGCGACGGTCGCCTATTTTATCGCTAATGTGTGGCAGCGCGCAGTCGCTTCAGCGTGAGCGCGCCGCTGCTCGCGACCGCTCGCTGTGCGCTGCGACGCTGCACGAAGCATGGGCCAGCGGTGGTCTGTAGCTGAGTTGAACAATTCGCTTTTGACGGCGAATTTGCGCGCGCACACTCTGCACATCGCCACTAAATGGGTCGCATTCGCCCTGCGAGTGACGCAGAGTAACGCCATGCAGTTGTTGAGCGCGCGACTGACGGGCGCGTTGTTGTTGGTGCTCGGCTCGTGTT
>DASQDA010001107.1:0-2889 GCA_035634435.1 Polyangiaceae bacterium | reverse complement strand
ACATTGGTCCGCGTGTCGCGGAGCTGCTCTTCGCTGCGCCGGCGTAACGCGGGGTCGTCGTACTGGTCGAGCTCGTCTTCCCATTCGTCGAAGAGAGCCTCGGCCACGCTTTCGACCTTATCGATGCGCTCGCTCACCTCTTTCGCCTGTTCACTGCTGCTCGTGTAAGCGTCGCGCAACCTCTCGTAGCGTTCTTCGAGCTCGCCACCCGAATGGCCGGTCACCGCCTGAAACTCTTCGAGCGCGTCCCGGAACTCTTCCTGCGCTTCCTGCTGGCTCTCCTTCGCGCGCTCCACGCGCGTGGCCAAGAGCTCGCGCTTCTCCACGCCGAACTTCTCGAGCACGGTGTAGTAAGTCTTCTGGCAGCCGGTGAACGCAGGGCCGAAGGCCAACAGCGCAAGCAGCAAGCTCCGCCTGCCGGAGCCCCAGACGGCGCGCGCTGCGGGGCGAGCTGGCGCCGCTTGTGTCAGTCCTGTTGCGGCGGGGGGCAGGGAGCGCGCGATAGTCGCTGTAACCGTGACCTTGCCTGGGTGCTCGTCGCCCTCACTCCGCATGTGCGTCACCGCTCAAGCAACTCTCGTGCCCCTCAGCCGGCAGTTCCTCCGTGCAAACACCGGCATGCGCGTTGCATCCGCAGACGCGGCGCCATGCACGGCCAGGATTCATCGTTCGCCAGCGGGGTTCTGTGCGCAATGCTGCTGAGCGTGGCTGCCTGCGACGACTATCCCCGAGATCCGGAAGGAACGTTGAAGCGTATCCAGAGCTCCGGCCTCGTGCGCGCGGGGTGCTCGAACCACCCGCCCTGGGTCGAGCTGAGCGGAGCCATGCCGCGCGGCACGGAAGTGGTGTTGGTCGACGCCTTGGCCCGCGAGCTCGGGGCGCGCGTGGCCTGGCAAGGCGGGGCCGAGAACCTGCTGACCAAGCTCGAAGAGTACGAGCTCGATGTGGTCGTCGGGGGTTTTGCCAACGACACGCCCTGGCAGGAGCGGGTAGCCATGTCGCGGCCCTACGCTGAGCAGGCGGGGAAGCCGCGCGTGTGGTTGTTCCCGCCTGGCGAAAACGCATGGCAGCTGCGCGCCGAGCGCTTTCTGCTGTCCGCGTCCGCTCGCCAGCTGCTCACTGGGGAGTCGCAATGAGCGTTCGAACGCGCCGTCCGCCGCGCTTGCCCGAAGAGCAACAACGAAACCTCCAGCGCGCCAAGATCCTCGAGTACTGGACGCTGGCTTTTCTCGCCAGTGTCTCCGCTGTCATGTACCTGGCGATGGGCGGCTCGCAGGCAATGAAGACGGCCTTCGTCGAGGATCTGCTCAGCCTCGTTCCCCCAGTCGTGTTCTTGCTGGCAGTGCGCGTGCGCGATCGCGCGCCGGACGAGGACTTTGCCTACGGTCATCAGCGCGCCGTCACGCTCGCATTCCTGTGTGCGGCAGTAGCCCTGAGCGGGGTGGGGGTTTTTCTGGTGTTCGACTCCGTTCGCACGCTGGTGACCGCCGAGCACCCCGCGATCGGACTGACCTCGCTGTTTGGTTACCCGCTCTGGAGTGGCTGGGTGATGATCGCCGCGCTTCTTTACAGCGTCATCCCGCCGGTGATGCTGGGTCGCATGAAGGTGAAGCTCGCCCGCGAGCTTCACGACAAAGCCTTGTACGCGGATGCGGAGATGAACCGCGCGGATTGGATGACAGGCGCCGCCGGCATTGGCGGGATCGTCGGCATCGGGTTCGGATGGTGGTGGGCGGACGCACTGGCCGCACTCGTCATCGCGCTCGATGTCACCCGCGATGGCTTCGTGAACGCCAAACGCGCGGCCGATGATCTGATGGACCATCGCCCGCGCACCGTGGATCGCGCCGAGCTCGACCCGCTGCTTTCGCAGATCGAGCAGCGCGTGCGGCAGCTTTCCTGGGTCAAACAGGCCAAGCTGCGCTTTCGCGAGGAAGGACAGCTGCTCTGCGGCGAGGTCTTTGTCGTGCCGCGCGACGCAGCGGACCTCATCCTGCGTCTGGATGAGGCCGAGCGCTGCGCCCGCGATACTCACTGGCGCGTCTACGACGTGACCGCCACGGCGATCAGCAAGCTCGATTGAGCACCGGCTTCAGAGCGCGCCCTTGTGCCAGGGACCCGTGATGGCGAACGTGATGCCAGGCGTTTGAATGTTCGCAAACAGCCAGTCACCATGGAACGTCGCTCCGGCCCATTCCTGAGCGGTGTAGTCACCCTCGGGAGCGGCAGCAAAGTTCGCCTTCGTGCCGGGATACGCAGCGTCGACTCGGTCCAGGTCGCCAGCTGCGAGCACCACGTTGTTGCGCGCGAACTCGAAAGTAACGCCGCTCGGGGTGAGCCCGATCATGCGTTTCGGATCCGAGTCGCCGTCTTCGCACAGGATGATACCGCCACGGGGACTGATGGCGATATTGTCCGGGCCGTCGACGTCCGCCGAGGAGCGCGATTCGTAGAGCATGACGAGCTCTTCACGCCGGGGATCGTAGACCCATACTTGACCTAGCCCGGCCGCTCCGCCGCTGCTCGAGACGAAGTAGATCTTGCCGCAGTCGTACCAGGCGCCCTCGCCCCGTGCGATCATGGCGGCGTTCGGCGCCGAGTCGAAGGCCGTGCCGGCCATGCCTTCCGGATCAGCGACCTTTTCCCAGCTGGCTTTGAAGCGAGTGCCGTCCGCGAACCCTACGCGTAGGTCATTGCGGCTGACGCCATCGGCCACGAGCGCGTAGAGCTCGCCGCCGTCACGCAAGCTGCCTCCCAGGCCACGGCGACCGCGGCGGCCCGCATTCGGCGGCACGTACTTGTAAAAGCCGCTGGCCCCCGTGTCCTCGGTTTCGTACACGTAACCGGTCTGGGGGTCGACCGCGACGGCTTCGTGCGCGAAGCGACCCG
>DASQDA010001106.1:0-7565 GCA_035634435.1 Polyangiaceae bacterium | reverse complement strand
CGCGCGACCTCGGGCCGCACCGCTCCCGCGCGGCCCGAGTGCAGGCCACGGCCGCAGATCACGAGCAGAGTGCGAACTTTGTCGGCCCGCGCCTGCTCGACGGCGCGGGCAATGGCATGCCGTGCCGCTTCGGCGCTCAGGCGATGCAGGTCAAGCTCGCGCTCGGGCAGGAGCTCACCTGCGTGCAGCCGTTCCGGGAGCTTGCGCGACACTGCCGAGCCGCGGGCGAACACCAGCCCGTCGTATTCCTCCACGATGAGGGGCTCGGGCGTGGGCCGCGCGTGCAGAGGCTGCTCGGGTCGTGTCCGCGCGGCCGGCACCCGCGGCATCGCAGCGGGCAGCGGGCGGACGTCGCGCACCAGCTCTCGAAAGGAAGGCGGGGCCGCCTCCTGCGTGCTGGCGACGACAGCGGGCCGAGGGGGCTTGCTGCCGCCGCGTTTACCAGACGTAACGACGCTCCCACTTCATGGGCGCGAAATAGCGGTCACCGCGATCGCAGGCGATGGTGACGACGCAGCCGCCACCCTGCGACTTGTGGATGCGTTCGGCGACCTTCACCGCTGCGAAGATGTTCGACCCCGTCGAGTGGCCCACGTGCAAACCCTCTTCGGCGGCAACCCGATCGGACATGTCCCAGCCGTCTTCGGTGGTCACGCTCATGAGCTCGTCGGCCAAACTAGCGTCGTAGATCTTCGGGACGAGCGAGCTTGCCATGTGCTTGAGCCCTTCGAGGCCGTGGAGGGCCTCGGCAGGTTCCACGGCGACGCAATGGATCTTGCGGTGGTGCTCGTGGAGGCGACGGGTGGTGCCCATCATCGTGCCGCTCGTGCCCAGCCCAGTCACGAAGTGAGTCACGCGGTCGCCCAGCGCGTCCAGGATCTCCACGGCGGTGCCGTCGTAGTGCGCCAGCGGGTTGGAAGGGTTGCTGTATTGATCCGGATAGAAGTACTTCTCCGGGTTTTCCGCGACGATCTTGCGCACCAGCCGGATGGCGCCGTCGGAGCCCTCCATTGGATCGCTGAAGATGAGCTCCGTACCAAATGCCTGAGTGATGTCCTTGCGTGCCTTCGTGACGTTCTTGGGCATCACGAGCTGGACGCGGTAACCGAGCGCCGCACCCACCAGGGAATACGCGACGCCCGTGTTGCCGCTCGTCGAATCAATGAGGATGCGATCCTGCGTCAGCCGGCCATCCTTGATTGCATCGAGCATCATGCGCAGCGCGGGGCGGTCTTTCACGGAGCCGCCAGGGTTTGCGAACTCCAGCTTGACGTACACCTCGACGCTGGGCGCGGAGCGGGCCACGCGCTCCAGGCGCAACAGCGGAGTGTTACCAACCGCATCGACGATGGAGCCAAGCCTGCGCGAGCGGAACAAGCGTTTCATGTCAAACTCAATGCGCTGCGTAGATGAACGAGCGCTGCGTGGGCGCCTTCGGCGACGGCGAGTGGGCCCGAAAAGCAAAACTGGCTTCGGTGATCGAACGCTTGCGCGAGGCCGCGCGCGATCGATACGCGCCCGACGCCAGCTCGCACCAGATACGAAAGCGCGATGCCGGCGTGAGGTCCGGCCGAGATCCGAGCTGCAGAGTGCTCGATGGCGTGCTGCCCGCTTGCGCCGACCTCGCTCAAGCGCTGTTGCCGCTCGTAACGCTCGCTCATCGCCCGCCAGCGATGGCCGGGACGATGCTCAGCTCGTCGCCAGTTTTCACCTTGGTGTCGAGACCATCGAGGAAGCGAATGTCTTCGTCGCCCACGTAGAGGTTGACGAAGCGACGCACGCCCTTTTCGTCGAGTAGGCGATCGCGAATGCCCGGATGGTTCTTTTCGAGTGTTTCAATCAGCTCGCGCACGGTCTCGCCAGGGACTTGCAGCTGTTCTTCACCACCCGTGAGGGTGCGGAGCGGAGTCGGGATACGAACGGTTACCATTGGGGTCTCTCCTTGTTCAGGCCGCACAGCTCGGGGCTGTGTAGCGCGTCTCGTCGATTTCGGAAATTGCATGTGCCGGACCGCACAACGGGCAGCTCTCGCGAGCAGGGACGATGACCTCGCGGAGCACGTCCCGCCGGCCATCATAGGTGAAGATACGGCCGAAAGGCGGGGTCGTTTCCAGCAGTGTACGCAGCGCGAGCTCTGCCATCAACGCACCGCAGAGCCCCACGACAGGACCCATCACGCCGGCCTCGACGCAGCTCGTCTGCGCGCTGTCCGCTGGCACGTCTTCGAACAGGCAACGATAGCAAGGTCGCCCCTTCGGGGAAACACACCAGGCCGTCGCCAAGAAGCGGACGGCCGCGCCGTGCACCACCGGACGACCCTCCAGGTGACAGGCGTCGGCCGCCAGGAACTTGGTGGCAAAGTTGTCGGAGCCTTCGAGCACCAGGTCGGCGCGCGCCACGAGCTCACGCGCGTTTTCCGGAAGAAACCGCGACCGTACGAGCTCGATGCGCCGCTCGCTGACACCCATGCGGAGCAGCGCTTCGCGAGCGGCGCTGAGCTTGTCGGTGCCGACGTTCGCCTCACCGAACAGGATCTGGCGGTGCAAGTTCGACAGCTCGACGGCATCGTCATCGGCGAGCACCAAGGTCGCGCCACTGTCCGCGAGCGCGAGCAGCGCCGGACAGCCGAGCCCGCCTACGCCAATGACGAGCACGCGTCGGTTCGACAGCACATTGCGGCTAGATACGGCGGGAGCGGCCATCGAGCTCACGCTGCGAAGTACTCATCGAGACTGAAGTAGCGCTCGCCCGTGTCGCAGAGCACCGTAACGACGCTGTGCCCATCGCCGAGCTCGCGCGCAACGTCGAGGGCGACGGCCACATTGGCACCCGAGCTGATGCCCACCAGTAGGCCCTCGCGCCGTGCAAGCTCGAGCTTGGTGCGATAAGCGCGCTCATCGCTGACGGTGCGCACTTCGTTCACCACGGACGCATCGTAGTTCCTCGGCACGAAGCCGGCTGCGATGCCCTGTATCTTGGTCGGGCCGCGCTCACCGCGGGAAATCGTCGCACACGACTCGGGCTCCACCGCGATGATGCGGCAGCCGGGATACAGCTCCTTCAGTACCGAGCCGACGCCGCTGATCGTACCGCCCGTGCCCACGGCGGCGACGAACGCGTCGATGCGCTCTTTGCCCATCGCGTGTACGATCTCGCGAGCCGTGAACGCGCGATGCACCTCGGGATTGGCGTCGTTCTCGAATTGCTGCGGCATGAACGCCCCCGGTGTCTCCGCCGTGATCTGGCGCGCTCGGGCAATGGCGCCGTCCATCTGCTGATCTTCGGGGGTGAGCACGACCTTTGCGCCAAACGACTCCAGAAGCTGGCGCCGCTCGAGGCTCATACTTTCCGGCATGGTCAGAATGCAGCGATACCCTCGACGAGCGGCCACGAGCGCCAGGCCGATCCCAGTGTTGCCGCTGGTCGGCTCGACCAGAACCCCGCCGGGGCCGAGCCGGCCGTCGCGCTCGGCCGCTTCGACCATCGCCAGGCAGATGCGGTCCTTGACCGAGCCGCCAGGGTTGAGCGCCTCGAGCTTGCCCCAGACCCGAGCGCGCGGCTTGTCGGCCTCGAGTCTTCGCACCTCGACGAGCGGCGTGTCCGCAATCAGATCGAGCACGCTCCCAAACACGAGCGGGTGGGTGGCGATCGCCGGGCCTTTGATCTCAGATGACGTAGACATATCGTTGAGCTCCTGGCCTGCACAGACCAATCTCTTCGGCTCGCGCACAGCTGTCAGCAATCGTGACCGCATCGAAGCAGGCGTCCACCCGCGTGGATAGGTCGCGGAAAATGGCTTCCGTGACGCGCCGCGCCTCGCTCGACGCCGAAGCTTTGCGCACGCCCGCATCGCGTTCCCCGAGCGCGATAGGGCCTTCCAACGCCCGGATGACGTCGCCCAGGCGGATCTCCCCCGCCTTGCGCGCGAGGTTGTAACCCCCTTGAGGGCCGCGCTTGGAGCCGACGATGCCGGCTCGCTTCAGATCCTGGAAAATCTGTTCCAGAAAGCGGGGAGGGATCCCTTGGCGCTCGGCGATGTCCTTGACCTGGGTCGGTCGGCCCTCGTTGAAGAACGCGATGTCGAAAAGCGCGCGCACTGCATAGCGGCCCTTGTTCGACAGCTTCATCCCGTCCGATATGCGTTCCTGCATCGGAGTTGTCAAGAAAGCCTACGGGCCGAGCGGCCGAGCAACGCAAAGGCGCACCCAGCCTGGGCCGGACCAGCGTTTTAGGCCGTGTGAGCGTGAGGATTATCGCTTACTAGCCCTGTGTGCTGCCGAAGCTCGCCCACGTGCTGTGTGTCTGCCTCGCGGGCCTGGCAGGCTGCGGGCCGCGGGAGCTGCCCGTACTGCGGCTGGCTGCGCCTTCAGCGGGGCGGGTGGAGCCCTTGCTGGTGGCCCCGAGCGGGCCCGAGGTGCGCGAGTCCGAGGAGCCGACGGGGCTCAACGCCGAAGCGACCCTGACCCTCTATCATCGCTGCTTGGCATTTTACCGCCCGACGCCGGTCGGGGAGGGGGCTAGCTGTCCCGCGCCTGCGGCGCGTTCCGAGGTGGTCGACAGTCCGGTTGGCGTACTGGGGGCCGCAGAAACTTTTCGGCACAACCGTAAGCTGTTGGAGGGTGCCTTCCCGGATCTCGCGGGTGCATTGCAGCTGGTCGCCGCTAGCCGGGATGACGTGGCAGCCATCTGGTTGGTCCGGGGGACGCACGAAGGGGACTTTTCACCGCCGCAAGGGCCCGTGATCGCACCGACGGGCAAGAAGGTGGCGGTGTTGGTGGCGCATGTGCTCGAGCTGAAGGAAGGGCAAGTGAGCGAGGAGCTGCTCTACTGGGATCCGCGCACGTTGCTCGCGCAGATTGGGGCGCTACCGGGCGGAGCTCGCAAGGAGCCGACCACCGGCGCACCCGAAGTGCGCGTGACGACCGCCGGCAGCGATACTGAACGAGCAAACCTAGGGCTTTACGACGCATACGTCGCGGCCCTGAACGGTCGCGACAGTTCCCGGCTGGTATCGCTCATGAGTGACGACGTCGTGGTCTCGGCACAATCCGCGCAAGCTGACGTGAGTGGAAAAAAGGCAGTGGAACGTGCGATGCAAGAGCTTTGGAGTGGAGTGAGCGATCTCAACGTCGAGACGCGAAGCGTTTGGGCTGCCGGGGACTATGTCGTAGCCAAGAGCCAGCTTTCGGGAACCCACGCGGGCGCGCTGCCTGCGCTGAACCTGCCCGTGAAGACAGGGCGACCCGTTGCGTGGTCGCGCCTCGAGGTAATCGAAATCCGCGAGGGTCAGCTACGCCGCGTGTGGTCCTTCGAGAATGGGGCCGCGCTTGCCATGCAGCTCGGCGTCACGGGAGGGGCGGCGCGCCCGGATGCCGCGCCCTCCCCGACAGCGGAACCTGCTGCGAGCGGTCCGCGCTGAGCGCTGGGTCTGCTTTGCATCAGACCCGTACTTGCGCTTTCGCCAACTTCACGAACACTCTGGAGCCGATGAGCTTCGAAGCCAATCGCATTCCAATCGAGAGCTGGATGGCGCTACTCGCGGGGCTGGCGCTTGCGGGTTGTGAAAAGTCCGGACAGGAAGTCACACCCGAGAAGCCGCAGGCGCCTACGCCCGCAGCAGCTCCGAGCGTTCAGGCGAAAGAGGTTCCCGCGGCGGCCCCGGGAGCGAGCGCGAAGCCGGGCGGCGAGAAGGAGAAGACCTGCGCGCCCGGCGGCTGCTCGCCCGGAGCCTGCGGCGGCGCGCCGAAATAAACCTCGGAAACCCACCGGTGCTACGCTCGCGCTCACC
The DNA here is from genome assembly GCA_035634435.1 of Polyangiaceae bacterium. Taxonomy (GTDB): domain Bacteria; phylum Myxococcota_A; class Polyangia; order Polyangiales; family Polyangiaceae; genus PMG-095. The sequence goes on along the minus strand of DASQDA010001106.1, from coordinate 1,777 downwards.
ATGCGCGTGACGGTGAACGGCGAGGCCAAAGAGGTTCCAGAGGGCACGAGCGTCCGTGGGCTCATCGAGCTGCTCGCGCTCACCACTGGTCCGGTCGCCGTGGAACGCAATCGCGAGATCGTGCCGAGGGCCGAGCACACCACGACGTTCCTCAGCGCCGAGGACACGATCGAGATCGTGCATTTCGTCGGGGGTGGGTAAGCCTCACGGGTTGCGCGCCGCTTCCTCGGCAGCGGCGCGATGCCCTCGAGCGACCTCGACGTAGCGCGTGGCCAGCATGCGTCCCTGGCTCCATTCATCGGGCTTGAGCTGCCGCACGATGCGCGCAGGGCTGCCCATCACGAGGGTACGCGTGGGCACTTGCATCCCGGCAGGAACCACGGACCCCGCGCCGACGAGCGCCTCCTCTCCAACGACGACGTTGTCGAGCAAGATCGCGCCCATTCCCACCAGGGCCCCCGACCCGATGCGGGCGCCATGAATGATGACTCCGTGCCCGATGGTCACCTCCTCACCGATCTCGGTATTGGAGCGCGCCAGGCTCATGTGAAGCATGCACAGATCTTGGATGTTGCTGCGTGCGCCAACCCTGATCCAGCCGACGTCACCACGCAGCACCGAGCCAAACCAGACGCTCGCATCGGCTCCGAGCTCGACGTCGCCAACGACGACGGCAGTCTCGGCCAGGTACACGTTCGGCCCCAGGCGCGGACTGACGTTGGCGAAGGCTCGAACCACGGCTTTCATTTTCCACTCGGCAGATCTGCTCAGCTAGCGAGGACAGTCAGCGAACGCCGCGGCAGGGACATCGGCGTCAGCTCCCAGGGAGGCAAACCACTCTCGTCGACCAGAGCACCCGCTAACGAGTTCTTGAATGCCTGCTCGATGCGCACGGAAACGAGCCGAGCGGTGGGGTCGACTCGAGGACTTTGAATATGCACGATCTCGTTGTGCTCGGCGCGCCCGCTGAACTCCTCGGCCCGGCCGCGGCCCTCGACCATGACCTGCTCCACGGCGCCGACGCGGCTGCGCAGATGCCGGTGGCGGATCGCGTCAGCAACGCGGAAAAGCTCGTCGAGGCGGCGGCTCTTCTCCACCTCCGGCACGTCATCGCCGAGGCGTAAGGCCGGAGTGAAGGGGCGGGCCGAGTACTTGAAGCCGTAGAGATTCGTGAACTGCAGCGCATCGACGAGCTGCAGCGTGGCCTCGAAATCCTGCTCGGTCTCGCCGGGGAACCCCACGATGACATCCGTAGAGAGCGTCACGCCCGGGACGGCGTCGCGGAGCGCCGCCACCCGCTCGTGGTACTCCGCCACATTGTAGCGTCGGATCATGCGCCGCAGCACGCGATCGCTGCCCGACTGCACCGGCAAGTGGACGTGCCGAGGCAACACCGAGAGCTCGGCATGCGCCCGAATGAGCGAACGTGTCAGGTGGCGGGGGTGCGGGCTCGTATAGCGGAGGCGCAACAGCGCGGGCGCCCGTTCGGCGATCCGGACCAGTAGGGTCGAGAACTCGCTTTCGTCGTCGTCCGCGCGGCGCTCGCCGAAACTCGAGCCCGCCGCGAGCCGCCGTGCCTCGGCCTCCAGGCGCTGCTCGGGATCGCGGTAGCTGTTCACGGTTTGACCGAGCAGCGTTATCTCGCGAACCCCCCCGGTTACCAGTGCTTCGACCTCGCTCAAGATCTCCCGTGCCGGACGATACCGCTCTGGGCCGCGCGTTGTCGGCACGATGCAGAACGAGCAGCGCTCGTTGCAGCCCTTCATCACCGTCACGA
>DASQDA010001105.1:0-2197 GCA_035634435.1 Polyangiaceae bacterium | reverse complement strand
TCGAGTTCTGCAAGGAGTACGAGCTCGTCTGAGCTTCACGCGCGAGATCCGCAGCCCTCGGGAAGAATCACTGGTGGCGACGCGCCACCAGCAAGCGGTTCGAAAGCCCTAGTCCGCCGCCCTCACCCGCCAGCATGCAGTCGAGCCCCAGCGCTTGCAGCCGTGACTCGATGACCGCGAGCGGGCGGAAGGCTGCTCGCTCGCGGCTCTGGTTGTAGCCGCTCGCAATCGCCCAGCGCTCCAGGCGGCGAGTGAGCCAGCTGCGCGCGTCGCTCCGCAGCTCCACCTCGCGCACGATCAAGCGACCGCCGAGCCTCAAGCAAGCCGCCGCGCGTTCGAGCAGCGCATCTTGCTGCTCGAAGCTCAGATAGTGGAGCACGTCGATCAGCAACACCGTGTCGGCAGCTTCGAATACTTGCAGCGTGAGGTCGCCACGGAAAAAGTCGGCCTCCCCGCGCGCGGCAAGCTTGCCGATCTGCACCTTGCGCGCATCGAAATCGAAGCCCCGTAGGCGCTCGACGCGACCAAGCTCCAGGAGGCAGAGGCCGAGCTGACCGCGGCCGCAGCCCGCATCGATGACTTCGCCGAGCGGACCGAGCTCGGCCAGCTGGCGTAGCACCGGGTCCAGTGCGAGCTTGGCCCGGACATAACAGCGCTCCGATCTCGGTGCTGCCACGTACCGCGCCCTGGTCCTTCGTTGCGCGCCCTCGAGCTCGGTGCGCGGCTTGCCGCGCCTCGCCACCCACCACGCAATGAAGGCGCCAAGGCAGCCCAGGCCTGCACCCAGCACCACGCTTCCAAGCCCAAGCTGCAGCGCAAATCCGGAGGCGCCGATGCGGCGGGCGCTCGCCAGATCGAAATTCGTGAGCTGTCCCGTGAGCAAGAGCGATCCGAGCTGGACCTCCGCGAGCAACAGCAAGGGAGCGACCAAGGGGTTCGAGATGTTGGCGGCCAAGTAAGCCGCAACCGCATCGAGCCGGAGCGGGACGCAGATCAACACGCAGAGCGTGAGGTGCAGCCCGTACAGCGGCAGGCAGCCAATGAACAAGCCCAGGCCGATCGACAGGGCCAGCCGCGCTGGAGTTGCGGCACCCCGCAGCCGCTGGAACAAAGCTCCCGCTCGCTCCCGGAAGCGCCCAGCGCTCCAGGACCGCCGGATCTGCTCACGGACTTCGTTGGAGCTCGTCACGCTGGGCGCGCGCCAGGCGCAGGTACATCTGAGCACTGCGGTGCTCACCATCGGCCACCAACGCCGCTTCGAATTCGCGGATAGCGAGGGCGTGCTCACCCTCGCTGAGCAACAGAACACCCAGCGTGACGCGTGCGGGCGCGTACTGCCCGTTGTACGCGATGGCCGCATTCAGGTGCTCTTTGGCCCGGTCGAGGCTGCCTGTGTCACGGTAGAGCATTCCGAGACGGGTGCGCAGATCGACGAACTCGGGACACAAGGCGATGGCTCGCTCGAGCTCCACGATAGCGTCCGAGAGCATGCCCGCGTCGACGTACGCTTGGCTGACGTCGGCGTGCATGTTGGCGATGCGGCCGGTGGCAAAAGGGTCGGGCGTCGGAGCAGCTTTTTGGCGGCCGCGGATGGTTTCGTACACGGCGCGCGCCTGGTCGTACTTTCCGAGGTCGTTGTAGGTCACCATGAGGTTGAGCTGCGCTTCGGTATAGTTGCCGTTGAGCTCGACTGCGCGTTCGAAGTGCTGTTCGGCCAAGGCGTAGTCCCCGCGGGTATGCGCGATGACGCCGAGCATGTCGAACACGTCCGGAAAGCCGTCCGCCTCCGCGAGGACCAGACGCAAGACGGACTCCGCCTTATCGAACTCGCGCTTTTGATAGTGCTCACGTCCGAGCAGCAGCAGCTGTTTCAGGTGGTCGTCCATGGGCGCAGCCCGATGTTCCAGGATCCTCACACCAACTGGGAAGCCCCTCGTGACGTTTGCCGCCAGAAAGCCGTCCTGCCGCTGGAGCCCCCGGGGGAAGCGGGTCAAGCGGCTTCCGCCGGGAAGGGCCCGCCTGTCGAGGTCGGCTCGAGCCGACCGCGTGCGCGGGAGCCCTTGCCGGATTGCGGCCCCGCTGCTACCTCGACGCCGTGGCGTTACCACCGCTGCCGGGCGGCCCGCGCCATGTCGGCCGAGTGATCGACCCCGCCGTGAGCGAGGGCGGCGATCTCGAGCCGATCGTGGAGCTCGAG
>DASQDA010001104.1:0-3242 GCA_035634435.1 Polyangiaceae bacterium | reverse complement strand
GATGGCCGCGCCTGGGCTTCTGCCCGCCCGCGCCATGCTCGCCGCTGCCCCCGTCACCAGGTAACCCCTGTTCCGAAACGTCGTTCTCGGCGCCCGTAAACTGCCTACATGATCCCCACCGAGCTGATACGTCGTGGTACGTTGCCTAGCACCCTTCTGGAGCCCAGCTTTATTGTTTCTTAAACGCCCGGACCCGAACGCAAAGGGCGACCCCGGACCTTAGGAGCCTATGATCTCGTGGTATGGGTTGACACCGTGTAGACGATTGCGCAGCGCTGCGTCCTCGACTCCGCTGAAAACTGCAGAGCTGTGGCAGTGGGGGTTGGCGTGTTTGCCTCCGCGCTTGGTGCACCCAGGCCGGCGATCGTTTTGGAGCTGGCAGAGGCAACGTATACGGCCACGCGATTCACGGGTACGCTCAAGGATGTGTGGCTCGGGGCAACGGTGCCCTGGGAAGCACAGGAGTATGTCGCGCTGGTCGGATCGACCTCAACAGGTACCACGACGATCGAGATACTCCGGCGCGATGGGTGCTCGAAGTTTACCGCCTCTAGGAGGGTGATGCGCCCCAGATGCAGTTTGGTATCGGTCGCGCTTGCCGCCGCAGTCTGCGTGCAGGTTGGCTGCGACAATGGTGATCCTACTCCCTGCGCAAGCGCAGCTGCTTGCTGGAACGCGCAAGAGTCCAAGGACTTGGGCCGCTGCGCACCGCGTGAGGTCGCCTGTGTCAATGGCACGTGCCGCGCGCGCTGCGGCAATTCGTGCCAGGTTGTTGAAGCAACGACGAACCCCTGTCAGGAAGCTGGACTCATCTGCAACCAGTCGTCGAGCGGCAAAGAAGATTTCACCTATTGCACGGCCACTCCGATCGCATGCGAGAACGCCTCCGATTGCCCGGTATACCGTCCCGCTTCGGCCGATGCTGCAACGGCTGAATGGACCTGCGAGCAGGGAACCTGCCGTTATCCGGGCTTCGTTTACAAGTGGGCGGATCTCTAGTGAGCACAGTCACTAATCGCTGACGAAGGCGCTACCGTCATAGCGATAGCGACGAGCCGCGGAAGCCCAGGGCAACAGCAGCGGCTCGAGCCCGCCCGCGGGCGCGGTGTCCACGGGAAACGGGTACGACTCTTCGGTCCAACCAATGGCGCGCGACGGGCGGAGCTCGATGCTCGCCGCGCGCCCTTCGGGCTCGAACGCGACCGCGGCCAGGATTCGGTTCTTCCCGAGCACGCGTCCGGTCTCCGCACCGAAGATGCGCATCAAGCGGTCGCCGTTGATGGCGTAAACGAGCAAGGCATGTCGGTCGACGGTGTCTCCGCCCAGTGCCTTGCTGGCTTTGGTACGCAATACCGCTCGCAACAGGATCTCGGCTTTGCCGTCGCCGGTCAGGTCACGCGCCGTCGCGTCGAGAATGTCTTTGGCGTCCTCGACGCCCACGCTGATGAAGGCGTAGCTCGTGCCGTTGCGGAACCCTTTGCCGAACGCGATGATGTCCTTGTCATGGATGACGACCCGCTCTCGGGTGTCGTCGCCGGCAATGTCGGTCACGAAGTCGAAACGCGGTTTGCCGCCGCCGACGCCGCGTTCCTTCTTGTAGAGGGCGTAGACGCGGTCTGAAAGCTCGTCTGCGCTCGGAGGCCGTGGCGCCGCCGGTTGCCGGGCGCTCGCGGTCTTGGCGCCAGCTCGTTTCCGAGGCTCCTCGGAGCTGGCCTTCGAGGCCGCGGCTCCCGCCCGCTTTTCCTCACCGTGTTTGCTGAATCCGCTGCCCTGCCATTCGAAGCGACGGCTGCTGACGGACTCCCACGGTAGCAAGGCCGACGGCATGCCGCCCGCGAGCGCCTCTGCGTAAGTATCTGGCTCGAAGCCGTCGCTCTCGCCCTGCTGGACCTCGATGGCCGACCCATCCAGCTTCACCTTGTTGGCGACGTTACCGTCGGGCGTCTTGATGCCGATCTCGTGCGCGAAGGCCACGAAGGGTGCGTCGCCGGCGCCCACCTTCACGACCTCGAGCACCTCGCGGTAGCTCTCTTCCGTGCCCACGCGCTTGCGCACCACCAGCTCCTGGCGGGCGTCACCATCGAAGTCGTGCAGCTGGAGCGAGCTGACGGTCGTCGGACCGCCGCTTGCGCCAAGCTCCGCGTAATAGAACTCCTTGCCCCCTCGGAAGCGATTGCCCGTGATGGTCAGGTACGGACCGAACACGGCGACCCGCTCCAGGAAACCATCCCCCGTCAGGTTGCCATACGCCTCGCGGCTTGGGCGGTGCGACAGACCGCGCTCGCGGAGCAATGCGGCAAGCCCCTGCTCGCCTTCGAGCAACAGGGGAGGGAGAGCTTTGCCGCTGCTTCCGCCTGCAGTGGAAACCACGTCCTGGGCTCCTGAGCGTCCGCCCTTCGTGTAGCTCAGCCCCGCTCGCAGACCGACGCGCGCCTTCGTAGCCTCGGCGAACGCGGCCCAGGGCACCTGCGACTCCAGCAAGAGCTCCTTGCCGTCGGCGTTCTCTACGGCCTTTGCACCAGGCGCAGGACGCCCGTTCACGTGCACGACGGCGGGCAGCTTGCCGGGCTTGCCAGGGAAAACTTCGACCTTGTAAGTGACGTAGGCGCGACCGCGGGGGAAGGCGAGCGTCAGCGTCAGATGATCGTCGGCCGCTCCAGGTGTCGCCGTCCGAGTGATGCGCGGGTCCCCGATGCGGGCTGCGAGATACAGGTTCTTTTCGTCGTAGCCGACCAATGCACGGGCGGGAAAGGCCTTGCCCTTGGCGGACTCCTCGAGTGGCGGCATGCGGCTCGGCCACTCGCGAAGATCACCGTCGACCCGGATCTTCTCGCCCTCTACGGGCTCCGCGAGCAAGGGATCGGCTGCGGCCGCTTCGCGAGAGATTGTAGCGAGGGCGCTCGCCAGCACGAAACCAAGAGCTAAAAATCGCATCTATTTTGGACCTGCGGGCCGGAATTCATAGCATGGCGAATTCGCGCTGGCGCTATACGTCCAAGCTTGGAGAAACGGGTGTGTCCCGCGCTGCGTAGAAGCGCTGGGCCCATCCGCCACGCGTGGCATTTGCGCCACAGTCGCCCTGTCAGCCCAGGAGCCAAACTCTGGACATTTTCCCGGTGCAACGCTGGTCCGCGTTTTGCTTAACAATGGGCAGTTCCTGCGCAAGGCGCTACGAATTGAGGCCACGCAATGTCTGCTGTTGACCACCGCGAACATACCGTTCCAGCCGGGATACCCGAAGG
>DASQDA010001103.1:0-3115 GCA_035634435.1 Polyangiaceae bacterium | reverse complement strand
CGAAAGCTGGCACGAGCACCTCGTCGGGCGACGCGCCGCCACCGTGGGCGGCTGCAGTGCCGCCATCCAACCGATCGAGTAGAAATCCGTGGTCGCCGAAGGCCAGCACCAGGGTCCGGGGCATTTGCTTCTCCAGGTACTCCGCGAGGATGAGGGCGGTCTCGGCCGCGATGCTATCGAGACGCTCCGGCTCCGCGCTGCCGGTCTCGGAGAGGGCCGCCTGAACGAAGTCGAGCTTCAGGAGCTCGCGGTGACCCGTCTTGACCCGCCGCAAAGTCCGCGCAGCCCGCCCGCGCGCCACGGGTATTTCCCCATCCTGCGGCAGCGACAGCTCCTTGAGTCCATCAGGCCCCCGGCCCAAAAGCTCCAGTTGCATCTCCGTGGTGGTGGGAAGTGCGGACCAGAGCAGCAGGCGCTCAGTCAAGGCGGCTTGTTGTCCGAGCAGTGCCCGCACTCGTTGCTCGATTCGCAAGCCTAGATCGAAGCGCATGCCGTCGATCAGCAGAAGCTGGACGGACCGGGCGCCGTGCAGGCGACCAATGCGCAGCGCGACCTCGGGCACGTCGAGCACCATCGTCGGTCGCTTGCCGCGCAGGCGGAGCGCGTCGAATGCCTCCCGGTAGCTTTGTGCGAAGCTCTCCGACCAGCGCTCGAGAACCTTGGCCGCGGAAGCGTCTGCAACCCCTCGCATCAGCGCTTCGCGCAGCGGAATGTAGCTGGCGACGAACATCCGCTCCACCGCCGCGAGCGGCCGAGCACCCCGCGCGGTCTCCAGATCCTGCGCCCAGGTGCGCCACTCCGAGGGCGCGTTGGGGTAGAGCGGCGGCACGGCGATCGCGGCGAGCGGCGTCGCGTGTGTCTCCACCGGCGGCTGCCGTGGAGGTGGTTCCTCGATCTGCCTCGTCTCGGTCCGTTCGGGCTCGACGTCCGTTGGTTGCGGGGAGCCGGTGACCGGCTGTAAGCCGCTCAGCGTCTGCAACAGCGCCTGAGTGAGGTCGCCGAGGCGTAGCGCTCCTGAGCCCTCGGGCGGGCTGCCTGCAGCCGCGCCATCGGGTATACTGGTCTGCACGCGGACGGAAGCCGTCGCGGTGAGGACCGTAGACGGAGCGGCAGGCTCGTCGTCGTCCATCGGCTGCTCGAAAGCCAACGCTCCGTCCCGTTCGACGACCGCGGGTGGAGGGCCGGACAGGTTCATGGCGGCGGAGCTGGCACACACCTCGGGATCGAGCCGTGGGGACTCCTCGTGATGTCCTACGACCCGCTCGCGCGCGGAGACGAGGTCGGCAAGCGGGCGCGGCGGGCCATACACTCCGAGCTCGGCGTTGCTGTCGTCGAGCAGCAGCCAGAGCGAAGCCCGCTCCGTAGCGTCGAGCCACCAGCGGAGGACGGCACTGTCGTCCGCGTCGAGCACCCCAGCGAGGCTGGCCATCCCTCGGAGTGATGGCAGGGCCAGGGCGATGCCTCGGCGTTCGAGGAGGCGGGCGCGATAGAGTTGATCGTTGAGCGACGCTTCGAGCGAAGTCGCCGCACCCACGCCGGGCGCGCAGGCCCCCCGCTTTTGAAGCGCCTCTTCGACCGCCTCTTCAATCAAGAGCGCCAGCCGACCTCGAGCCGACGGTCCGGGGCTCGGCAACGTCACTGGCAATAGCCCGCGGTTTTCGGCTTGCTGCAACTGCGGCGACCAGTCGATGCTCTCGATGAGGCGCACCTCACCCGTTGCAAGGACGGGGGTGGTTGCGCTCGCGATCCAACTCATGGCCGCAACGTCTCCGATCCGGCCGGCCGCGGACCAGTTTTCGGCAGCGTCCGCCTGGCTTTCTCCGTAACGATTCCTGGGCGCATCGAGCGCTGCCGAGCAGACCATGAAGCGCGGGAAATCAAGCTATAAATAGGCTAAAAAGTGCGGGGCAGAGGCATTGACGTGGACCCTTCGCGTCCATACAATCCACTAGCTCCCTCTGCGGAGTTCGAAGAGGCCAGTAGTAAAAGAATCCCTGATAGCACCGACCAGGGAAGCGACCCCGTGGTGGAGAGCTAGGCCCGGAACGACTCACCGGGAAGCCAGAAACCGCGGTCTTAAGCTTCCCACCTAGCAACGCTAGGGGTTCGTCTACCGTTTCCTCGCGACTCAGGTGGTAAGGAGCTCTGGATGGGCCAGCTGAAAAGCCGGCCCATCCGCCTATTTTCTGCTCGACTCGCGCGACGCCCCAGCGTCGTGTGGCTGTCGCTGCTTGCAGGTCTTTCAGTGAGGCGCCTTTCCCAAGGTTCCTTGCGCCCGTGCCCTCGTGGGGAAACACAGGGCGCAACCCGTATCCTTCATCCGAGAGAGCTGCGGCGCGGCACCGCATCCTGCTGTCGGTAAGTCGGCGCAGGCAGGCGCGTCCCGCGCAGATCTGCGGCATAGAACGGCCCAACCAGCGGAAGTTCGCGAGTTCAGGGCCTTCCTTCGGAGCTTCCCGTGGTTTACGGTGGCGTCGAAATGGGTGCTCGAATAGGACGCAGTGATGCTGGTCGAGGTGACGTGGCGCGTTTTGCCTTCGGTCTGCTGAGTCTCTGGCTGAGCGTCGGCTGGGCCTCGGAGGCGCAGGCCCAACAGGTGCGCGGCCGGTTGGAGGGCTTTCGGCTGCTGCAGAACCCAGTGTGGCTCGAGGCGCGGGACCCCAAGCTCCGCGGTTACTCCTTTCGGGAGCCGGTTCCGACCGTGCGCGCTGAGTTCCGCAGGCTGTACCCACACATTCCCAAGGAGCTGTGCGTGGCTGCTCTTGCCGCAACGCCGCAAGTGCCGGCGCCGACCCCCGTCCTGGTGCGCGTTGGGGGCGGACGCACCACGCCGGTGACCATCGTGGTGGCACCAGGCACGAAGCTCAGCTTTCACAACACCGACGCGTTCAAGCATCGGCTCTTCGTCGTCGGTTTGAAGACGTTCACGCCGAGTGACACCGGGCGTGGCGCCAGCCGGGAGTGGACCGTGCCGGAGGCCGGCGTGTTCGAGCTGCGTGACGAGCTCGCTCCGAGCGTGCGCATGTGGATTGTCGCTGAGCCGCGTGTGCTCGGCATCACCTATCCTTCGTTGAAGGGGGATTTTTCCCTGCCGATCGACGCTCCGGGCGAATAT
>DASQDA010001102.1:0-1593 GCA_035634435.1 Polyangiaceae bacterium | reverse complement strand
GTCGCCGCTACGACGAACGTGTCGCCGAAGAAAACGTCCGGCTCAAGGTAGCCGAAGCCTTGCGGCGCCTGGCGGCCCTCGGGTTCGTGGAAATGGTGGAGGACGCGCAGATCCGTCTGCGACCGGCATTGATGCGCTTTGCGGAGCCGGTCCGCGGGGTAGCCGCACCGGAGGTCGCCCTCGAGCGGCTGGTCGCCGAAGGTGAGCTTGCCTTCAGCGATGTCGACGAAGAGAGCGAGCCCGAGCAGGAACCCGAGCCGGAGCGTGCCGTGGACCAAGCCAGCGCCGACGCCCTCGCCAACCTCTGGGACGGCTTCGAAGAGCCTGGAGCGGCGACTCACTCGACAGACGAGCCGCCGGAGCCGGAATGAGCTTGCGCGCCCGAGCCAGCGCGCTCGCCCTGGTGAACTGGAAAGGCGTGTTCTACGAACGGTATCTACTCGACCGACACGTCACCGCGCTCGAAGGAGCCAACGGCGCCGGCAAGACCACCGTGATGATCGCCGCCTATGTCGTGCTGCTGCCCGACATGTCCCGCTTGCGGTTCACGAACCTGGGCGAATCGGGCGCCACCGGCGGGGACAAGGGCATCTGGGGTCGGCTGGGGGAGATTGGACGCCCTTCCTACGCTGTGCTCGAGATCGCGCTCCCTCAGGGCGAGCGTGTGCTCGCCGGCGTTCATCTCGAGCGCAAGGCGGAGCCCAGCGTCGAGCTGACGCCCTTCATCGTCAAGGGCCTCAATCTCGAGGGGCGGCTGCGCGAGGCGCTCCTGCTGGTGGGCGAAGAAGAAGATCAAGTGCCCGAGCTCGGTGAGCTCCGCGCTAGCTTGCAACGCCTCGGAGCGACGCTGGAGGTCTTCGCCTCCGCCAAGGACTACTTCGCGGCCCTGTTCGAGCTCGGCGTCACTCCGCTACGGCTAGCCAGCGACGCCGAGCGCAACAAGCTCAACGAGATGCTGCGTACCAGCATGACCGGCGGCATCTCGCGCGCGTTGACCAGTGAGCTGCGGTCTTTCCTGCTCAAGGAGGAGACGGGGCTTTCGACGACGCTCACACGGATGCGGGCCAACCTGGACGCCTGCCAGCGCACGCGCCACGAGGTGACGGAGGCGCAACAGCTCGAGCACGAGATCGCCGGCGTGTTCGCGGCCGGGCAGATGATGTTCGCGGCAGCGCTGTTCGCTTGCCGGCGCGCGAGTGACGAGCTTGCGCTGCGCCTGGAGCGGGCTCGTGAGCAGCATCAGCAGCCACAGCGGGCGCTCGACGAGCTCGACGCCAGCGTTGGTGAGGCGCTGGCGCGCCAGGGGACGATCCACGCGCGCGTGGCGGCAGCGCGTGAGGGCTACGAGGCGGCCGCGCTGCAACGCGACAGGGCCGTCCGCGCTCATGCGCTGCTCGTCCGCTCTCAGGAGCTGGAAGCCGAACGCGAGTCGGCTCACGCGCGGGTCACGGCGGCGCGAGAGCAACATGCGAGCGCGGCCGCGGAGCGAACGGCGCAGCGCGTGGCGCGCGACCGAGCGCGCGAAGCCTACGACCGCGCTACCTACGGCCTGGGCCATCTGCAGTCCGGGCTCGAGGAGCTGCATCGAAACGC
>DASQDA010001101.1:0-6314 GCA_035634435.1 Polyangiaceae bacterium | reverse complement strand
CTGCAAAATCGAAGGTGGTGTTCGCCCGTACCTGGAACTGGAAGCCGATCACTTCCTTGAGGTCCATGGGGACCTTCTGACCCCAGGTGTCTTCCGTCATTTCGGCAAATGTGACGGTAAATTGCTTCCACTCACTCGTTGCAGTGCTGATGAGTGTCTGAAAAGTGTTGTTGCAGTCGTACATCGGCGTGCCCATGGGCAAGGGCGTGCAGCCTCCGCCGTCAGCGACAAGCGCGTGATCGAAGTCGACGAGCTTTACCTGAATGGGGCCGTTGAGCGCCGTGCTGCCGATCTTCAGCCAGAACGAACTGGCCTTATACGCTGAAATGTCCGCCCTGCTTGGCGGCATGTTGACGCCATTGACCAGGAAGTTGAAGCCCATGCCCGCACCCCACTCGGAGAAGCCGCTCCCCTTGGCGTTGGCGACGTGTATGCCAGGTGCCCGAGCAGGATCCTCGACGGTCTCGAACGGCATCATGCGCGTCGGGAAGATCATGGCAGACGCTGACTTGTCCCCGTACGTGAACCACGCCGTCTTCCACCCGTAATCAGGCTTCTCAGAGTAGCCGTCGTACTTGCCATCACCGTTGGCGGTCTCAAAGTCACTGACGAGCACGTTGGACCCCGTGCCGCTGCCGCCGCCACCACCGCTGCCGCCGGTGTTGTTGTTGCCGCCGTCGTCTTCGTCACCGCCGCCACACGCGGCCAAAGCAAGAGTAGCAACCGTGGCAAGAACAAAATGTATCTGGGTCGAGGCGAGCTTGAGCATGAATCCGTTCCCTTCTAGAGCCTAAAAGCTATTGAGTGTTCGCGTGAGCCAGGCCCCAGCAAGGGCGAGCCGAAAGGCGCAACGCTGAATCAGTAGAGGTGCGGGAGTCTGTCCCATGGCGGCGGACCACGCAACCAGGATTTCACGAGGGAAATGCGTGACCCGCAGCCATGACAGCCAGATCAGGGGCGCGCCCGACGCGCAACCCCTCGACAACTGGCGGCGCCCCTCGGCCAAACAGCACGGCGACAGAAAGAGCTCTTTACGTACCAGTAGCTGAAAGCGACGAACGACCCAGGCGGCGTATGGCTATGGGAGCGGTTCCAGATCACGCTATCTGTTTCCGCGTGCGCTCTGCTCGACGGTAGTGCTGCACCTCTGGGCCGGGTGGGCCGGTGACGCGCCGCGACGCGTTCGCTCACCCCTGCGCTTGCCTTACCGCGCGGCGAGCCTGGTTCCTCCGCAAACCGCGCTAAAACGCGACGCTGCTCACCCGAATCAGGTTGACTTCGACCGTGCGACCGAGAGACAGTCCCCGGCCGTTGGCAAGGCGCTCCGTCGCAGCACGGAGCGATCGTTCGCTCCGGATGAGCGATAGACGTGCTGACGGAGAAGCAATGGAATACATGCGAAGCCTGTGCGTAGTCTTTGTGATGGGGTGCGTAGCACTCGGTGCTTGCCGCAAGCGGGTGGACCCGGCGTCTCAAGCGGTCCGCGAGTCGCCCGAGGGCCGCGCCTGCCCCCCTGGCGAGGGCATGATCTCCGATGGAGAAATCGGTCCCAATCAGACCAACCCCATCAAAGGGCGCGGCGGTTACTGGTACACGTTCGTGGACAACGCGGGCTCCACGGTCACGCCGACGGCCGGCGCGCAAGGCGGCACCTTTGCCATGGCTGACGGCGGCGCCAACGGCACCAAGAAAGCCGCTCACATGACCGGCAGCATCGGCACTGCGGACATCGTGTACGCCGGCATGGGCTTGAACTTCGTGGACCCCAAGGGCCAGTACGACGCCAGCAAGTACAAGGGCGTTTCGTTCTGGGGCAAGAAGGGGCCGGGTTCCATTGGCAAGGTGCGGCTCAAGATGCCGGACGTGAATACGGAGCCCGATGGCAAGGTCTGCAGCGAGTGCTTCAATGACTTCGGTATGAACCTCGTGCTCACCGAGCAGTGGCAGCAGTTCACGATTCCGTTCGCCGCTCTCAAGCAGCTCAAGGGCTGGGGCAACCCCATCAAGTCGAGCATCGAGCCAACCACGCTGTATGGCATGCAGTTTCAGGTGAACGAGCCCGGCGCGACCTTTGACATCTGGATCGACGAGATCCAGTTCACGGGCTGCCAGTAAGCAACTCTCGCGAGGCGGCCGAGCGGCGCACCCAGCGTGTAGCCCGGCCGCCGTTCCCTTTTTGTGCGCTCAGCCGCGAGCACCACAAGGCTTCGCAGCTCGCCCGCTTCCTCGCCACAACCCCCGACGGACCCAGAGCAGGACCCCTATGCGCTTCGGCCACTTTGACGATCAAAACCGCGAATACGTTATCACCACTCCCAAGACTCCATACCCGTGGATCAACTACCTGGGCACAGAGAGCTTCTTCGGCCTGGTCTCGCACCTCGGCGGTGGCTATTGCTTCTATCGGGACGCGCGGCTGCGGCGCATCACGCGTTATCGTTACAACAACGTGCCCATCGACTCGGGGGGCCGCTATTTCTACGTCCAGGACGGCGGCGACTACTGGTCTCCCACGTTCATGCCGGTCAAACGCGCGCTCGACCGCTTCGAGTGCCGCCACGGCCTTGGCTACACGCGCATCACCGGCTCCCGAGGCGGTGTCGAGGCGGAGGTGCTCTACTTCGTGCCGCTCGGTGAGACGGCGGAGGTGCATCAAGTAACGCTGCGCAACAAGACGCCGGCAAAGAAGACGTTGAAGCTGTTTTCGTTGGTCGAGTTCTGCCTGTGGAATGCGCAGGACGACATGACGAACTTCCAGCGCAATTACAGCACCGGCGAGGTCGAGATCGACGGCAGCACGCTGTATCACAAGACCGAGTACCGTGAGCGCCGCAACCACTTCGCGTTTTATCACGTGAACGCAAAGGTCGCTGGCTTCGACACGGACCGCGAAAGCTTCCTCGGCGCCTACAACGGCTTCGGCGAGCCCGATGCGGTCGCGGAGGGCAAATCTCGAAACTCGGTGGCCAGCGGCTGGCACCCGATTGGCTCCCATTGTCTGGAGCTCGAGCTGGCGCCCGGTGAGGAGCGCACTTTCGTGTTCCTACTCGGCTACGTCGAGAACCCAAACGCCGAAAAGTGGGAAAAGCCTGGCGTCATCGAGAAGAGCAGGGCGCGCGCCTTGATCGATCGCTTCTCCACGACCGAGCTGGTGTCGCGTTCACTCGACCAGCTGAAGTCGCACTGGGAGGGCCTGCTCGCGAGTTATCAGGTGCAATCACCGGACGACAAGCTCGACCGCATGGTGAACATCTGGAACCAGTACCAGTGCATGGTCACCTTCAACATGTCCCGCTCCGCCTCCTATTTCGAGTCGGGCATCGGACGCGGTATGGGCTTCCGCGATTCGAATCAGGATCTGCTCGGGTTCGTGCACCTGGTGCCCGAGCGCGCGCGTGAGCGCATCATCGACATCGCCTCCACGCAGTTCCCAGACGGCAGCGCCTATCATCAGTACCAGCCGCTCACGAAGCGCGGCAACAACGACATCGGCAGCGGCTTCAACGACGACCCGCTCTGGCTGATTCTGGGGGTCGCCGCCTACATCAAGGAGAGCGGTGACTTTGCCATTCTCGACGAGACGGTGCCGTTCGACAACGATCCGAACAACACGGCCACGTTGCTCGAGCACTGCAAGCGCAGCTTCGATCACGTGCTGAACAATCTCGGGCCGCATGGTCTTCCGCTCATCGGTCGCGCGGACTGGAACGACTGCCTCAACCTGAATTGCTTCTCCGAGACGCCCGACGAGTCCTATCAAACGACCGGCAACAAGACGGGTCGCACCGCCGAGTCCGTGTTCATCGCGGGCATGTTCGTGCACATTGGCCCTGAATACGCCGCGTTGTGCCAGCGGCGCGGCCAGAGCGCAGAGGCGGAGCGCGCGCTGAGCGAGGTCGCGAAGATGGAAAAGGTCGTGCTGGAGCACGGCTGGGACGGCGATTGGTTCCTGCGCGCTTACGACTTCTTCGGCAACAAGGTGGGCAGCAAAGAGTGTGAAGACGGCCAGATCTTCATCGAGCCCCAAGGCTTCTGCGTCATGGCGGGCATCGGCCTGAAAACAGGAGAAGCGCTGCGCGCTCTCGACGCCGTCAAGGACCGATTGGACACGCCCTACGGCATCGTGCTGCAAAACCCCGCCTACAAGACGTACCACGTGGAGCTCGGCGAGATCTCGTCGTACCCCCCGGGCTACAAGGAAAACGCGGGCATCTTCTGCCACAACAACCCCTGGATCAGCATCGCGGAGACGGTGGTTGGGCGCCCTGAGCGTGCGTTCGAATACTACAAGAAGATCGCCCCCGCTTATCTCGAGGACATCAGCGAGATCCACCGGACCGAGCCGTACGTGTACTCGCAAATGATCGCTGGCAAGGACGCCGTAAAACCAGGCGAAGCGAAGAACAGCTGGCTCACGGGCACGGCGGCCTGGAACTTCGTCACTGTGAGCCAGTACCTGCTCGGCGTGCGCGCCGAGTACGACGGCCTCAGCGTGCGCCCGTGTTTGCCGGCGGCTATCCCGGAGTTCACCGTGCAACGCAAGTGCCGCGGGGCCACCTACGTGATCCACGTACGGAACGCCGGGGGCGTCGAGCCGCGGCTGACCGTCGATGGGAAGCCCATGACCGGTCACCTCGTGCCGTATGCGCCAGCCGGCAGCACCGTACGTATCGAGTGTCAGACCTGATGAAGTGATCATAGCGAGAGCGGTCCTCGCGGGGGCCGCTCTCGCTCGAGCAGCGCGAGCTCAGGCGTCGCGCAGGTTCTTGCGCTCGGGCAACGCGCGCTTGTGGATCCCTGCGACCAAGCTCGCGTCGCCACTGGCACCGATGATGGTCGGATCTTCTTCGATGATGTCGTCCGCAGTGACGACGTCGGCTGCGCCGTTGGGACATGCAGGAGGAATGGCCTCGAGCGGGTCCGCAGAAGGCGACAGGCTCCAGCTCGACTCCACGGGCGGAGCATCGGATCGGATCAGCGGCACGCTCAGCTCGGGTGTGGCGACGTTCTGGCGTGCGACGTAGTCATGACGCTCGGCGATCAGCGGGATCACGACGCGCGACCACACGTAGTCGAGCGGCACGTGGTCGACGAGGGTACGCGGAGGGACAGCTGCGACGAGGTGCTGCTCGGTGAACTTCTCGGCCTGCCGCAAGCTCATGGCGATGATGGAACCGAGCTCTTCGCGCGGCAGCAGAGCGGCGAGCTTCTCCACCGTGATGGCGGCCACCAGCTCTTCGTGGCTGAGCAGCAAATTGCTGAGCGCGCGGTCCAGGATGTACGCGACATAAGCTTTCGCTCGCTCGAAGCTCGTCCGAGCGCTGGCGGTGACCTTCCATGGCTCGCCCTCCACGTCGAACAGCCAGAGCGCGCGTCGGTCGAGGTAGCGCTGCCGATCATCCGGCTGGAACAGCCGCACGATATCGGCGGGCGTGGCGACCTTCTCGTCCAGCGCAATCTGTAGCGCTTCGCCCG
Source organism: Polyangiaceae bacterium (assembly GCA_035634435.1). Lineage (GTDB taxonomy): Bacteria > Myxococcota_A > Polyangia > Polyangiales > Polyangiaceae > PMG-095. The sequence goes on along the minus strand of DASQDA010001101.1, from coordinate 839 downwards.
AGCTCTCGGGCGACATCTTGTGAGCGACCTTCTCGTTGACGCCGGTTGCCTGGCTAACGATGCGCGCACGCTCCATGGGGCGGCTCGTGAGCGCGCGCATGATGTGTGCGCTGGAGAAGTGACGCACGAAGTCTTCGGGCGAGCGCTCACCCACCCGCAGACAGTACTCCGTGATCTCGGAGTGGAACGCCTCGCGCCCGGCGCCCAAACCCGAAACGAACGTGTTTGCTTCTGCGAACCGCTTAGCGTCTTCCGACTTTTGCTCGGCCATTTTGCTCCAGTGCCTCCGCGCGAACGGGTCCGTTGTTGCCCGCCACGGCAGGAAAGTCTACGCGCACCACTCTCAGATGGCTGCCAGGATCTAGCGAGCGCAAAAAATTGGTCGGCGCGAGTGGGCGCAGGTGAGCGATGCCTTCTCGCCGAGGCGTCGGAGGGGTCCCGAGGCGGCCTTCGCGCGGCCGGGAGCAGCTTCTGCCGACCGACCGTCAGGAGCGGCTAAAGCAGGCGCAGGAAAATCGCGACCAGTCAGGAAGAGGCCGCTCGAACGTCACCCTAGTGGGCGGGGCGGCGCCTTCTCGGGCGGTTCGGCTTTCACGCCGCTGTGGTCACAGGGCGTGAAGCCGAACTTCTTATACCGGTCGCGTTCGGCGCCAGCGGACGCCCCTACGGATAACAGTGCTGCGCCACCGTCGGCTGTGGCACCCACTGCTCAGCCGAGGTTGGGAACACAGCGTTGGTCCACAGCCGAGGCCCTGCCGCGCCGAGCATCAGCGGAAAGGCCGCTGGTCACGGAGCGTAGAGGTAGACGCGATAATAGTTATGCCAAACGAAGAACTCGC
>DASQDA010001100.1:0-1943 GCA_035634435.1 Polyangiaceae bacterium | reverse complement strand
TGCCAGCACCGACGGTTCCTGCACGCTGGAGTTTCGGCTGGCGATCAACGAGGGACCCGAGGTGTGGGTGCGTTGCGCCGCGCGCCGGTTGCCGGATCGCGTCGTTGGCACCGCCAGCGACATCAGCGAGCACAAACGCGCCGAAGAGGAGGCGGCGGTGCGGGCGGCGCTGGGGCGTAAGAACGAGGCCGAACGAGCTCAGCTGCTGCGACGCGAGCAGGAAGCGCGGCGCGAGGCCGAGGCCGCGAACCAGGCAAAGGACGAGTTCTTGGCGCTGCTTGGCCACGAGCTCAGAAATCCTCTGGCGCCCATCACCACTGCGCTGCACCTGATGAAGGCCAAGAAGATCACCGCGATCGACCGTGAGCGTGACGTTATCGAGCGGCAAGTACATCATATGGTGCAGCTCGTGGACGACTTGCTCGACGTCGCTCGGGTAGCCCAAGGCAAGATCCAGCTGCGCCTCGAGGTCCTGGAGCTTTCCACGGCGCTGACGCGAGCCATCGAGACGGCCAGCCCGTTGCTGGAGCAGCGAGCCCATCGGCTCACGCTCGAGGTGCCACGCACGGGGCTGCCGCTGCGTGGCGATCCATTCCGTCTGGCGCAGGTGTTTGCCAATCTGCTCACGAACGCTGCCAAGTACACTCCGCCGGGCGGCGAGATAACGGTCACAGCTCGCCGCGACGGAACCCGCGTCGTGGTGGCCGTCGCGGACAACGGACAAGGCATCGAAAATCACATGCTGAGCCGCGTGTTTCAGCCGTTCGTACAGGGCAGCCGACCCGTTCAGTCCGTCTCCGGAGGGTTGGGGCTCGGCTTGCCACTGGTCCGCAGCTTGTTGAATTTGCATGAAGGTACCGTCAGCGTGCAGAGCCGCGGTCGCGGGCTCGGCAGCACCTTCATCGTGAATCTGCCCGCGTGCGAGGTATCGGTCGGCGAACAAACGCCTCGGCTCGACGAGGTGCTCGTAGCCGAGTCCGAGCTCAGACGCATCCTCATCGTCGATGACAACCGGGATGCAGCGGAAACCCTGGCCGAGGCGTTGTTGACGTTGGGCTTCGAGGCGCGCACGGCACTCGACGGCCCAGCGGCCCTCGAGGTAGCGGCAAGCTTTCGACCCGACATCGCCGTGCTCGACATCGGTCTACCGGTGATGGACGGCCATGAGCTGGCACGCAAGCTGCGCGTCCTGCTCGGCAGAGCCGTGGTGCTCGTAGCGCTCACTGGCTACGGCCAAGACCGTGACCGCGCGCGCAGCCGCAGCGCCGGCTTCGACGAGCACCTGGTGAAACCAGTCGAGATCCAGGCCCTACTGCGCGTCGCCCGCACACACAGCGCAAGCGTTCGAGCGGCTGCAGATAGTGCTTAGAAGCTCGACGGAGTGGCAAGCCTCCACGACCCTCCCCGGCGCCTGCTCTGGTAAATTGCCGCCGCTTGTTTCGCACACGCGGTGACGGGCGCGCTGCTCCGCACAGCCCCCCGCTGGGCAGCCCAGTGCGGCGCGCCCCCCGCAGCAGCCGCGCCGGCGCGTCGCAGTTGCACGAGAGAGTCTTTCGAGGCATTTGGCACCGAGCCAGCAGGCGCAGGCGTGGTAGTCGCCCCGGCGCAGGGCGCAAGCAGGCTTCCGACACTCGCTGACGCACGGCACCCCGGACGCGACAACGCGACCCCGGCATCCGCGAGGTATGAGCCACCGCACGCCGCGGTGCGGTGGCGCGGAGGGTCAGCCGCTCTTCAGCGAATCCGAATCCTTCCACGGCACGCGCGCCACTGTCAGCAATGTCCTCGGACTGTACGAACCCGGGTGTCAGAGATGCCCCAGATCCTCGATCTGTCGGCCTTGTATACGGTTCATGCCCCCGAGTTTCCGTGTAAACAGCTCTTCGCCCAGCGTGCATCCTCAAGCAGTACGCCGATTCAAGTGGCGATTCAGCAGCGCAATT
>DASQDA010001099.1:0-1928 GCA_035634435.1 Polyangiaceae bacterium | reverse complement strand
TGCGGCCGACGGCGGCACGCACCGCCTCCTCGAGCCCAACGTCACCTTGCACCATGATGAGGCCGTTCCACGAGTGCGCGGCGACGGCCGTCACCTCGCCTTCGAGGAAATGAGCGACGTACGTCGCCTGGCGCGCCTCCCCGCGATCTTCGAGGCCCGCGGCTTCGATGTTGGAGAGAAAGAACAGGCTCGACTCGAGTCGCCGCTCCAGGAAACGAAAAAGCACCGTCTCGTCGCCCGCCTCGAGCACCCGCACGGCAGCCATCGGCGCAGTGTAGCCGCGGCGAGCGCCACGCTCAGCCTTCGCTGCCGCGCGCACGGTGGCCGAGCGCTGGTTTTCCGTGTTCCGGCCGCCTTCCTTGACACCCCGGCCAGCCGTGCAACCTTATCCGCCAATTTGCATAAGAGGATGCGGCATGAGTCTGGCGCACTACCTGGAGACGCTCAACCTGCTCGGCGACGAGAGCCGGATTCGGCTGTGCGCGCTGCTACGTGAGCAGGAGCTGTGCGTGACAGACCTGGTGCGCGTCACGGGGCTTTCCCAGTCGCGCGTGTCGACGCACCTGGCGCGGCTGCGCGAGGCTGGGTTCGTGCGCGACCGGCGGCAAGGGCCGCAGTCGTTTTACGCGCTGGCCACGGACACGCTGCCGCAGGCGGCACGTGCCGTGCTCGACGGCGCGACCCAGGCAGGTGATCCGACACTCGAGGGCGATCAGCGTCGGCTGCTCGAGCTCCACGCAGCTCGCAGCGGGGGCCTTCCGGGCTCGGCCGCCGACGAGCTGGAACGTTACTACTCCCCCGGTCGCACGTGGCAATCGCTGGCAGCGGGGCTGGGTGCTCTCCTGCGCCTCGGTGACGTGCTGGATGTTGGCTCGGGAGACGGTGCCGCGGCCAGCGCGATTGCGCCTTATTGTCGCTCCCTCGCCTGCATCGACACCAACCCTCGCTTGATCGCCGCGGCCCAGGACCGCCTGGCGAAGCACCCTCACGTGCAGGCGCTGGTTGCCGACGCGCACCAGTTGCCCTTCCCGGCCAGCAGCTTCGACGCGGTGCTGGTGTTTCACACCCTGACGTATGCGGAGCGGCCGGAGCAAGCGTTGCGCGAGTGCGCTCGGGTGCTGCGCCCGGGCGGCAGGCTCGTGCTCCTGTGTCTGGACGAGCACCAGCAGCATGAGGTCACCGCGCGGTACGGCGAGCGCCACCCCGGATTCTCCCCCGCCACCCTGAGCGGCCTGCTGCGGCGCGTCGGACTGAAGGTCGATGGGGCCGAGGTGGCTTGCCGCGAGGCAAAGAAGCCGCACCTGCAGGTAGTGCTGGCAACCGCCGACAAGCCGAAGCACGTCTCGCAGAAGGCCAAGCTCCCAGCCGAAAAACCTTCACCTGAACGCAAGCCAGCCCGCGCTCTCAACCCATAATCCGCTTCTCCGCGAGTCCCATGTCGAACCTTCATCCCCTCCAGAACCTGCTTCGAAACCGCATTGCCATCATCGATGGTGCAATGGGCACCACCATCCGTACCTATGGGATGACGGAAGATCACATCCGCGGCGAACGTTTCAAGGATTCGAAGAAGGATCTACTGAACAACGGCGATCTGTTCTCGCTCACGCAGCCGGCGATGATCTTTGACATTCACCGACGCTTCCTGGAGGCGGGAGCCGACATCATCGAAACGAACACCTTTGGCGCGACGAACATCACTCAGAGCGAGTTCTTCGTCGACGACCCTCGCGAGCACGGTGGACGCAAGGACCCCGAGTTTTACCAGCAGATCATCGAGAACCGCTTTCTGAACGAGCTGGCCTACGAGATCAACCTGCAGTCCGCGCGGCAGTGTCGCGAGTGGGCAGATCGCGTCGCCAACGTGGATGGAAAGCAGCGCTTCGTCGCTGGCGCAATCGGCCCCCTCACGGTTTCCCTGTCGAATT
>DASQDA010001098.1:0-4961 GCA_035634435.1 Polyangiaceae bacterium | reverse complement strand
GCTTCGGGTCGACCACGGTGACCCAAAGCGATCTCGCCCAGCCGGGAGCGAGGGCGTGCCAGTTTTGCGGCGCCGCCGGGGACTATGAGATAAAGCTGAACGGCATCTACGCCGATGTGAGTTACGACTTCTGAGGCCGCGTTAGCCCCGGAATGCGGTCGAGGCTGAACGCTGGTCCCGCCACCTCGAAGCGCGCAGCGAGCAGGTCCGCGTCACGCGAGGAGGAGCCCACCAGCAGCTCGAACTCGCCGGGCTCCACGCAGCGCGTTTCGAACGCGTCGATCAGCGACAGTTGCTCGAAAGGGATCTCCAGCCGGACCGTCTTGCCCTCGCCGGCGCGCAGCTCGACGCGCGCGAACGCCGCCAGCATCTTGTCGGGCCAAGTGACGCTCGTTACCAGGTCGCGCACGTACGCCTGCACGGTTTCCACGCCATCTCGTGCACCCGCATTCGTAATGAGTACCTCAAAGACTAGCGGCTGCCCCGGGGCAATCGGCCCCGCGAGCAGGCGCAGATCCGAGTAGGTGTACTGCGTATAAGAGAGCCCGAAGCCAAACACGAACGCCGGCTCTTGTGTCAGGTCGGCGTAGCGGTTGCCGTGCTGCAGTGGGAGCTGATTGTAGAACACGGGACATTGTCCGACGTGACGCGGGAACGACATCGGCAACTTTCCGCTCGGGTTCAGCTCACCGAACAGCGCCTCCGCAAACGCGGTTCCACCGAGCATGCCCGGGTTGAACAGCTGCACGAGCGCTTTCGCTCGTTGCGCGCTTTGTGGCAGAATCAGCGGCTTGCCACTGACCAGCACCAGCACGAATGAAGCTCCGCTCTCGGCAATCGCATCGAGCAGCTGCCTCTGACCACCCATGAGCTCCAGCGTCGCCGTGCTCCGCGTTTCGCCGTTGTAAGGAATGTCATCGCCGAGCACCACGACCGCGACGTCCGCTTCACGCGCGAGCTTCACGGCGGCGGCGACGCCACTCAGGTCGTCATCGTTGACGCTGCAGCCCCTGGCGAACCCGACCTCGACGGCGCCGGCCGCCGCGCGCACGCCGTCGAGCAGCGTGACAGTGAGCTCCCGGGGCTGCTTGCCGTGCTCTGGCGGATACTGGGTGGACCCGAGTGACCAATCCCCGAGCTGTGCCAGATCATTGTCCGCGTTCGGACCGATCAGCGCGATGCGCCGCAGGGCAGCGCGCTCGAGCGGCAGCACGCCGTCGTTGCGCAGCAGCACGAGGCATTCGCGGGCGGCACGCAGCGCGATGTGCCGGTGCTCTGCGGTGCCTACGAGGCGCGCCTGCGCGGCTCGGTCCGGTCGACGCGGGTTTTCGAACAGACCAAGCTCGAACTTGAGACGCAAGATGCGACGGACGACGGCGTCGATTTCGTTCGCGTCCAGCAGGCCGCGCTCCACGGCTAGCTGCGCCGCAGCATGAAACCCGGGCGTCACCATGATCAGGTCATTGCCGCAGCGCACCGCCACCACCGCAGCTTCGACCAGCGATGGTACGATGCGTTGTCCCCAGTGGAGACGGCCCACGTTGTCCCAATCCGTGACCACGATACCGGTGAACCCCCACTGCTCTTTCAGCACCTCCGTGAGAAGCCAACGATTGGCGGTGGAGGGCAGGCCGTCCATGGACTGATACCCGGTCATGAACGCACGGCAGCCTGCACGCGCTGCTCGCTCGAAGGGCGGCAAGAAGTAAGAGCGCAGCTTGCGGCGCGAGATGTCGGCTTCCGAGGCGTCGCGGCCGCCCTGCGTCTCCGAGTAGCCGGCGTAGTGCTTGGCCGTGGCGAGCACGCTCCGCGCATCCGACAGGCCCTCACCTTGGTAGCCCTCGATCATGGCGGCGCCCAGCTCACCTATCAGAAACGGGTCCTCACCGAACGTCTCCCCCACCCGACCCCAGCGGGGATCGCGGGCGATGCAGAGCACGGGGGAAAACGTCCAGTGCGCTCCGGTGGTGGACATCTCTACGGCGGTGATGCGTGCCACCTCACACAAGAGCTCAACGTCCCAGGAGCACGCGAGACCGAGCTGCGTTGGAAATACCGTCGCTCCCGGGTGAAACGCGTGGCCGTGGATGGCGTCCTCGCCGATTAACAGCGGAATGCCGAGCCGCGTGCGCGCCGCCGCGTCCATGGCCGCCCCCAGCTCCTCGTTGAGTATGTGCAGCAGCGAGCCTGGCGCGAGCTCGAGCACTTGGGCCACAGCGTCCGAGCGCCCGTCGAGTTGCAGCATCTGGCCGATCTTTTCGGCCAAGGTCATGCGATGGAGCAAGTCGTCGATGCGGGTTTCGATGTTCTGACTAGGGTCGCGGTAGAGGGGCGCTGCCAAGGCGGGGACCATGAAGGAGCCCCGGAGCTTTGACAAGACCCGGGTGGATGCCGGACTTTCACGGGTGCTTCACGCCCCCGCACAACGCCAACGTGACGGGTGAGGTTTCTTGAATCGCCTGCCGGAAGAGTGTAGTGGGGATACTGACGTTCATGCCGCACTGCAGCAGGAAGCGAAGCGATCCGCGCCCGCTCCGTGCCGCGGACGCGTTCGACAGGGGAACGACACTGACACCGCTGGCACGCCTCAGACAGGGCTATCGCTTGGCTATGCTGCTCCTGGCGCTGGCATTGGCCGCGCCCCGGGCCCACGCCGACACAAACGCTGCCGAGCGCGAGAAAGCCCGCGCGATGGCAAGCCAAGGCTTCGACGCACTCCAGGCCAAGGACTACGCCACAGCGGAGGAGCTCTTCCGCAAGGCGGATGCGATCGTGCACGCGCCAACCCTCGTGGTGGATCACGCCAGGTCCCTGGTGGGTTTGGGGCGGCTAGTCGAAGCCCACGAGCGCTATGCCCTGGTGCTGCGCGAAGGCGTGCCCGATACGGCGCCCTGGCAATGGAAGCGGGCGCTGGAGGACGCTGAAAAGGAGCTGGCGGAGCTCGAGCCGCGCCTGGCCTGGCTGACCATCACGGTCCGGGGGCCGCGCAAGCCCCTGGTGACCATTGACGGAAGACGGGTGCCGGATGCCGCGCTCGGCGTGCGCCGCGCAACCAATCCGGGAAAACGCGTCATCCGCGTTCGTGCGGACGGCTATTTGCCCGCGGACCGCAACGTGGCGCTCAAAGAAGGCGACGCGGGCAGCATCGAGGTGGTGCTCGCGCGCGACCCGGCGGCTCCCCTAGCCGCGACCGAGACGGAGGAAGAGCCGGCGCCCGAGGTGGTGGTGATAAGCACTCCTTCGGGCCCGAAGCCCACCGATCGAACGCTTGACTATGTGTTGCTCAGCGCAGGTGGGGTTGGCATCGTCGTGGGTGCCGTGACTGGCATTCTGGCGCTCCAGGTTCGCAAAGACTTGAATGCGACTTGCCCTGCGGCGACCTGTTATCCGGGAGATGGCAGCGAGTACAGCGACTATCGTCAGAAGGTGAATCGATACCGAGGCCTTGGCACGGCATCCGGCGTCGCGTTCGGCGCGGGAGCCACGGCAGCGGTAGCTGGCGCCGTGCTCTTCCTGTTTACCGGCAAGTCGGAGAAGCCGGCCCCTTCTGAGACGTCCTCCAAAGCGTCCTCATTGAAGGCTCTGGTAGGCCCGACTTCGTTCGGTCTTTCCGGGACATTTTAAGCAAGCTCCAAATCCGCTGTTCTGTTCAGTGCTTGCCGCCGGGGGGCGATCGGAGTAAGTAACAGTCGGGCTGCTTCATACTTTTGCTTACCGCGCAAGAACGCGCGCTCAACCGGACGAGCTTGGTCCATGTCACCTTACGACGTGCCCCGTCCTCTTCGTATATCCATGCTCCGGGGCGCGCGCACAGCACTGCTGGCGCTAGGTTTTTGTTTTCTAACCAGCCTCGCCGGGGCGCAGGCGGACCCCAGCGCGTCGGACCGCGCCACCGCGCGAGCGCTGGCTGGCGAGGGCAACGCAGCGCTCAAGAAGAAGGACTTCGCGACTGCGGAAGACCGCTTCCGACGCGCTGACGAGCTGGTTCACGCGCCCTCTCTCGTCGTCGACCACGCGCGAGCTCTGGCCGGCTTGGGCCGCCTCGGTGAGGCATACGAGCGCTACGAATCCGTCATCCGCGAAGAGTTGCCGAGCAAAGCTCCATGGGCGTGGAAGCAAGCGGTCGCCGCGGCGCACACCGAGCTCGATGCGCTGAGGCCACGGCTCGCGTGGTTGATCTTGAGCGTCAAGGGACCCAGCGATCCGACGGTAGAGATGGACGGACGGCTGTTTCCGCCCGAGTCGCTCGGCGCACGCAAGCCCGCCAACCCCGGTGAGCGCCACATCGTCGTCAGCGCCAAGGGTTTCATCAGCAAGGAGCTCAAGGTCGCGCTCGCCGAGGGTGCGGACAAGACGGTCGAGGTGGAGCTCTTGCCTCAGCCGAAGCCCAAGCCAATCGTCGTGCGAACACCGGTCGTGGAAAGCCCCGCCGAGATCGAGGTCGAGCGCAAGACCCAGCGCAATCGCACCCTCGCGTATGTTGGCTTTGGTGTGGGAGGAATCGGCCTGGCGACGGGCGCGGTTGCGGGCATCCTGTGGCTGAAGGCGCGCAGCGACATCGTGGACGCCTGCGGCGGTCTTAGCTGCGAGGCGGCGGCGGGAAGCAGCCAGCGGCGGCGCTACGAGGACGACAAGCGGCGCTACGACACCCTGGGGACGATATCCGGCGTCGGCTTCGCGGTGGGCGTGGTGGGCGCCGCCACTGGCGCGGCTTTGATCTTGTTCGAGCCGGCAGGTGAGGTCTCGGAGGAGGCCTCGGGTGGCAGGGTCATACCGTACGTGGGCGTTTCGTCCCTGGGCGTCCGGGGGAGGTTTTGATGGATCCGGCTACCCGCAAGCGCTCGATCTGGGCCCCCTGGCTCGTCCTGGTCACGAGCTTTCTGTTTGGCTGTCAGGTGCTGTTTGGCGGCGTCGACGTGGACGACGCCCCCCCTCCGTCCGGCAACACCGAGCTCTGCAAG